>JAEZDQ010000046.1 GCA_023433225.1 Bacteroidota bacterium
TCCTACACTTGCCCAAACTCGAACTTTTCCCGAATTTCACTTTGTTCCAAGACCGGCTGATGTACAAACATCCCTACAAAGAACTTCCGAAAAAGTTGAAAATCAATTTCAAAGGCGGCATAGACATCATCGAAACCAAAGATATCTGTTATTGCATCGGCGACGGGAACTATACCACGATTTTCTTATCGACGGGCATCAAAAAAACCATTACTTTTCAATTGAATGCTTTGGAAAAAAAATTATGCCTCGCACCGAATTTCCACCGGATCGGAAAATCATTCATCGTGAACATCGATAAGGTTTCCAAAATCAAAAACAATTCGGTAAACCTTCATTCTAAAAATGAATTGGAATTAAAAATAAGCCCGCTTTACATCAAAAGGCTGAAAAAAGCAGTCATGTGGTACTAAACAATTGCATCATGATTTTTAAAATAGGAAGAAACGAAAACAACCATTACGTCATCGACGACCCCACCGTCAGCAACTTTCACGCACAGATAGAAATAGACGAACAGGGCGGATGGACATTGCAAGACATGGATTCCGCAAACGGGATTACGGTGAATGATGTGGAAGTCGTCAGCAAAAAAATTCAATTGACCGACCAGATTCAATTAGGGAAATTCGTAATCAGCAACAATGAACTCCATGCCAAAATCAAGGAATTCAAAAGAAACAACCAATTGGATTTTACCCAAGAATTCAATGTGGTCAAAGAATATTACGACGAATACAACAAGAAAGCTTCCAAACTCAAGAATACCTACAAAATCAAACCCTTATTGATTCGTTCAGGGGTAACTTTGGGGATGATTGCCGTGATTTTTTTCCTGCCAAAAGAATTGATTGACCCCACGCTGCGTTCTACCCTGATGGTTACCACCGGCGTACTGGGTGGGATTCTCGCGACTTTCACCGTCAACGACACCAAGCTCAAAAACCAGTTGGACATCTTGTACGCGCAATATGCCAAAATCATCCGCTGTCCGAAATGCGAACACGAACTCATCAACAAAAGCTGGATCTTCTGGAAAGAACGTGGCGGCTGCCCCAAATGCAATTGCAGTTGGGATAAATAAAAACGACCATGAAGAATTTCAATTATAAATGTAAAAAGTGTGAAGCCATCAACAGCATCAACCCGAATTGGTTCCGTGGAAGCGAGGATAAGAAAATCCATGTGTGTACCGGTTGCGGAAATAAAATCCAGCTCAACACCCAAAAAATCAGGCAGGACATTTACAACGATTTTAAAACCGCTACCGAAGTGGTATTCGGCAAAAAACCTTCTATTAATGAATTGTACGTGAAAATCAATGTGAATGAAGTGCACAAACGACTGATCAAATTAGAAGAGGAAACCATCATCATCGGCAGGGGAAACGAATTGGGCAGCCAAACGGAATCCGATAACGAAGGGCAGAAAACCCAACGCATCATCATCCCCGACAAATTTATCTCATCCCGCCATTGCCGACTCAAACTCAACCCCAAAACCCAGAAAGTAACCATTCAGGATTTGGGCAGCCTCAACAAAACCTTTATGGAAGAAAAAGAACTCAACCCGGACGATGAACTCATCCTAAAATTAGGCAGCAAAATCAAGATGGGAATCACCACAATTGAATTATGCTGAATCATTTATACAGCAAAAAAAGTATTTCATACAGAATTTAATATTTTAAAAATATTTCAACATACATTCGTTTCATATTACTAAAACAAGATGGACACAACCGTACTGATGCCCGTTCAGGGCAAATCAAAATTCAAATTTTCCGGGCTTTCCGCTCCACAGCTCAAAGTCCTGAATGAAAACCGCAACAATATTTTCAAGGCTTTGGCAACTTTCGGCGGTGCCTACTTGGCCTATGAAACCTATCAGCAGGTTATCGATATAACCAAAGAAGAATGGATGGAACTCCTGCCGGATGAATTGGAAAAACTACTCGCGCCTTTCTTGCAAGACAACATCGATGTGGACGAATGTATAACCGCACCCGAAATCCCAGTCAATGAAACCACCGAGCCGGAAATCATCCCCGATGAAAGTATTGCCCCGGCTGAAAAGGAAGAACCCGTTGAGGAAAAAGAAATCATCGACCACTCCGGCAAAGCCGAAGAAATTATGGAAGAACAGGGAATCGATGAAGACCTGATTGAAAAAATTACCGAAAATGAAGAACATACCGTCATCGACGAGGAGATGCAGGAATACATCAATTCCGATGAATTCTTGGAAGACCTCAACGATGATTCCGCGGTAGAAGTCATCATCAACGATGAATTTATTGAAGATTCGGATAACCTCATTTTTGAAGAAGAAGAGTCCGGCGAATCTTTTACCATCCTCGATGAAAAAGGAATCGACGAAGATTTAATCAAAACCGTTACGGACGAGGAATCCCTTGAAATTGACGATGAAATGATGGCTTACATCAATTCCGGCGACATCTTGATCGACCTTAACGAAGATTCGGCCGATGAAATCATCATCAACAACGAATACATCGATTCCGACGAAGAAATCTTCATCGACGATAGTTCAGAATTTGAAGGTTTTGAAGAAGAGGTCGACCTTTATGAATCCGAAAATGATTGGGAATCTTGGGAGGACGAAGAAGATATGGATATAGACCTGAATGATATACCCGACAATATATGAAAAAAATCACCATGATCTGCCTGCTCATCGTTTTAAACTCCGGATGCTATACCCAATATGAAAACATGAAAATCGATCAGGAATTCAAAGTCCAATTAGCCAAAAATGGTATGGGCGGCTATGTCTGGGAAATCAAACCAAATGAATTTGTAACGGTGGTCAATGAATACGAAGAAACTTATTTCAACGACACGACCCAGCTCAACGAACGCCACAAAATATTTGAACTTAAACCCGTCAAAAGCGGAAGGACAAAACTGGAATTCATCAAAAAAAGAATGTTTGAACCCGACTCTTTGGTTCCTTCCACCAACCATTATTTAAAAAAAATCAGAATCAAATAAAACTTTCCAATCATGAAAAAAATCTTATTATTCATTTTAGCCCTGAACTTTTCCTTGGCCTTCAGCCAGGATTTCAAACTCAAAGGAACCGGATTTGAAAAGCCGACCAAAGAAGAAGTCGTTACAACCAAGAAAATTAAAGCCGACTTCATCGGAGCAGGCGAGAAATTATACGAAACCACACTGCGCTCTTTCGGAAATGCCGGTGACAAAAGATTTGACCTGCGCGAACTCAACGCTGTCACTCCCATCCGTGACCAAGGAGCTTGTGGATCCTGCTGGGCATTTAGTGCCGTGGCTTCGCTTGAGTCCAATTATGCCTTGAAAAACGGGGAGTTCATCGACCTTTCCGAACAATCCGTATTGGGTTGTTCCGGTGGCGGAAATTGTTC
This sequence comes from Bacteroidota bacterium, assembly GCA_023433225.1. GTDB lineage: Bacteria > Bacteroidota > Bacteroidia > Flavobacteriales > Weeksellaceae > Moheibacter. The sequence continues at coordinate 3,407 of JAEZDQ010000046.1, forward strand.
CCAAGGCGGCTGGTACACCGACGTTTTTGCTTGGTTGTTAGACGACCAGAGCGCTTTTTTAACCGATGAGACCAATTCACCTTACGTCAGCAGCGACGTTTGTACCCTTGAAGTCAATCCGGTAGACATCAAAGTGACCAATTACGGGATGCTGGAAACCGAAGATTGGTACAGCTATAAAAACGACATCAACGAAGTAAAAAATGCCATCGTGAAATACGGAGCCGTTTCCGCCGCGCTATTTTCCGGAAACAATGATTTTTTAAGTTATAAATCAGGAGTCATCCGTGACAACAACGAATACGGCCCCGACCATGCCATCACCATCGTAGGCTGGGACGATGATTTACAGGCTTGGCTCATTAAAAACTCTTGGGGTGAACTATGGGGCGAAAAAGGTTACGGATGGGTCGGCTACGATGCCTGTAATATCGGCTTCGTTTCTTGGGTAGATGTTTCCTCCAAAGACAACATCGTTCCGGAACCGATTACGGAAGACAAAGTCGTAATCAACTTCATCGACCAATTGGGTAAAACACAAAATTACCAAGAAATCTATGTGAAAATCGACGACCAGGAACCTTATTATTTCTATATGAATGAGAAAGATAAAAAATACCATAATTATGTCCCGGTAGACAAAGGCAAACACCGCATCCAAATCATCACCAAAAGCGTCATCGAAAAAAATGGCAAGAACGCGATGATTTTCGGAGTGCTCAAAGGCGAATTAGACGTGGATAAAAACAAAAGCTATACCATCGAATACGACAAGGTATTCAAAGACAATGTGTTCAATTTGAAATTGAAATAACAAATTATTATTGCTCCTAATTTTAAAATCTCATCACTTGTACAAGTGGTGAGATTTTTACAAATATTTACTTTATGAAAAAACTATGGATAATCTCTCTGATGTTTGGTGCATTTTTACAAATCCCTGCACAGGACTGTGATATCTTTTTGGTACAAATGGACGAGGCTCTCAAAACTGATGATACGGAAGGAGCCAAAAAAGAAATGAAATACTTTACCGCATGTCAGGGAGACAAATTAGGTCATGACCATCCTATAATTAAAAATTTAAACCAAATTGATTACCTGACTCCTTTTGACGGTAATTATGCTACAGGTATATTGAAAAATAAAAAATTCGCCATTATTGATAAAGAATTCAAAAACCTGAATGTATTAAAATACGAAGGCGTTTATCGCATTTATAATGGCAGAGCCTGGGCGAGGCTGAATGGTAAACATGGTTACATAGATATTAGTGGCGAAATGGCGATTCCCTTCCAGTACGATGAAGCTGCTTATGGATTTCAGGGAAACATTGCATGGGTAAAGTTGAACGGAAAATATGGTTTTATAAATACATCTGGTGAGCAGGTTGTTCCGTTTATCTACGATCATGCAGATTATTTTTCTGACGACCTTGCAATTGTCAAAGCAAATGAGAAGTTCGGATTTGTTGACAAAACCGGAAAAGAAGTCATTCCCTTAACTTATGATTCTGCATCTGACTTTCAGGATGGGCTTTCCTCCGTGAGTTTAAACGGAAAGCATGGGTTCATTGACAAAATTGGAAAGGTAGCCATTCCATTGATTTATGAAAGTGCCGGGGAATTTGATAAAGGATTTGCCACAGTTGGTCTAAACGGAAAAAGAGGAGTTATCAATAAAGAAGGAGATATTGTAGTTCCCATTAAATATGACAGGGTAACGGCTTTCAGAGATGACCTTGCAACGGTAACATTGAATCAGAAACAAGGGTATGTAAACAAAACCGGAGAAGAAGTCATACCGATTATCTATGACAAGGCCCTCCCATTTTTTGAAGACCATGCCATCATTCTTATAGACAACAAGTTTGGATTTATAAATAAGAAAGGAGAATTAATTGTTCCGGCAATATATGAACATGCTTCCCGTTTCGAAAACGGTCGTGGCAGGGTTAAATTAAATGAAAAATACGGCCAAGTAAATACGAAGGGAGAAATAGTAACACCTATCAAATATGATTATTTGGGTTCATTTGACCCCGTAATGACTAACGCAAAACTGAATGAAAAATGGGGTTTCCTTGACCCGGAAGGGAATGAAATAATTCCTTTTCAATACGAAGATGCAAGTTCTTACAGACATAATATGGCAGAAGTTAAACTCAATGAAAAACGTTTTTTTATCAATCGTACCGGGAAATGTGTGAAAGACTGCGAAAACGCCCCCGCCGGGCATCCGTAAAACTCAAAAATTTAATGCATGAAAAAACAAATCTTTCTCTTATCATTCCTAATTTTCGGTTTCTGTTTTCTAAAAGCCCAAAAAGAAAATTGCAATATTTGGTTGGAAAACATGGCAGCTGAAGTGGAAAAAGGAAATACAGCCGAAGCCATAAAAATGATGAAATGGTTTGTCAACTGTAAAGGGAATGAACTCGGAAATGAACATCCGATAATCAAGAACTTAAACCAAATGAGTTTGTTGACACCGTTTGAAAATGGTGTTGCGACAGCACGTCTCAAAACGGATGAATGGGTCATTATCAATCAGGATTTTGAGGTAGTGAAAAAAACGGACTATGACCGTGTCCGCGCTTTCAGCGACGGATTGGCGTTAGTGGGAATCAAATCAGGGTCTCTTTATGACTTTAAATATGGATACATTGATACGCACGGGAATGAAATTATTACACCTCAATACGAAAAAGCCGAAGATTTTTCCGAAGGTTTGGCTGCGGTAATTCAAAAAAATGAATATGGAATAAATAATTGGGGATTCATTAATAAAAAAAATGAAATAGTCATTCCGCACCAATATACTTTGGCCTTAGACTTCAGGAACGGAGTCGCAGCTGTGGGCAAAATCCATTACTTGTACGGTACGATTGACAAATCAAACCGGGAGGTCATCCCCATCAAATACCATAATATTGTGCTTTTGGATAAAATCATTTTGGCCAAACTCGATGAAAAATGGGGGGTTTTTGATTACAAAGGCAAACCGCTTACCGATTTTAATTATGATTATCTTAATTCTTCCAACAAAGGAAAAAAATTGGTCGTTTTCAAGAAAAACAACAAGTTTGGTTTCATGGATCAAGATTTAAATGTTGTCATCAATCCGAAATACGACCATGCAGAAGTTTTCAATAATGGAAAGGCCATTGTTTCGGTAAACAACAAATGGGGGATGATCAATGAAGAAAATCAGTTAATACTCCCGCTCGAATATTCACATATAGAAAAATTTCATTCAGCCTACTTTTCAGAAATCTCTCCAAAAGTCGCTTTGGCGGCTAAAAACAATAAATTCGGTTTTATCAATGAAAAAGGGGAAGCAATCGTACCTTTCATTTATGATGAAATAAATGTAAGGTACCAAATAGATAAACAAACCGTCATTTTTGCCAAGAAAAACGGGAAATGGGGAATTTTGGATGATAATAATGCCTCAGTAAAAATTCCATTCAGATACGATTATTTTTCCGCCATAACCGGGGATAGTACGATTTCGGTAAAAATTGGTGAGCGTAAATTTTTCGAAATAAACACCAACGGGGTATGTGTAAAAGACTGCCAAAATGCACCCGCCGGTCATCCATAAACATGAAACTCCTCGAACTCAAAAATTTATTTCACCAAGAACTGAATTCCATTTATTCTGAATCGGAAATCGAAACCATATTCTATTGGGTAGCAGAGACAAACTTCGATAAACCTGTTTCTATGCTCAAACTGGCTTTGAATGAAGAATGGCCGGAATTCGAAGAACATAAAAACCGGTTCTTGTTCCAATTGATGGAACTCAAAACGCGGAAACCCGTTCAATATGTGGTGGGCGAAACAGAATTCTACGGGCTCAAGTTTTTCGTCAATGAACACGTGCTCAACCCCAGGCCTGAAACTGAAGAACTCGTCGAGTGGATACTAAACGACCGTCACCTTGAGCTGCCATCTCCGCCGAGGCGGATCGAAGGGCAACCGGCCAAACCACAACCCCGTCACCCTGAGCTTGTCGAAGGGCATATCAATCAAACAGAAGGACAAAAAATAATCGACATAGGCACCGGAAGCGGCTGCATCCCCATAACTTTGAAGAAATACCTGCCCGAAACGGAAGTCTATGCACTCGACTTTTCGGAAAAAACTTTGGAAACCGCAAAAAAAAATGCCGGTTATCACCAAACCGAAATTCAATTTCTCCATACCGATTTCCTGAATATGGATTTTTCCGTTTTGCCGGATTTTGATACGATTGTCAGTAATCCGCCCTATATCGCGCAATCTGAAAAAAGTTCGATGGAAAAGAACGTACTGGATTTTGAACCGAATGCTGCGCTTTTTGTTCCGGATGAAGATCCGTTGATTTTTTATAAAAGAATCATCAAATTGGCCCAAGAAAAATTAAAACCATCCGGTAAAATTTATGTGGAAATCAACCAGAATTTGGCTGATGAAACCCTTGAATTATTCCAAAATCACTTCAGGTTTACCGAACTCAGAAAGGACATTTCCGGTAATTTCAGAATGTTGAAAGCATCCAACCAAAGCCTATGAAACCACTTTATTATTTGTTTTTATTGATGGCTATAAGCCTGAATGCACAGAAAATCTCGCTACTATCCGACACACAAAAACGCCTCGATGAAGCATTGGTTAAGAAAGACACAGCCAATTTGGAATTGATTCTCCATGATAAAGCTTCCGTCACCCACTCCAACGGTTTCACGGAAAACAAGTCGGAAATGAAGGAAAATACCGCCAAAGAATTCATCAAATACAATCAAATCACGCAAACCGGCGATGCAATTTTCGTTGAGATTTGCGAGGAATCCTACCTCAGTTATCGCCTCATCAGCGTTGAAGGAACTTACGATATCCATGATTTTAAAGTCGATTTACGAGTAAAGGAAGAATGGATTTGGGAAGAAAACCGTTGGCAACTCATTGGACGACAAAGCTTGGAGATCGAGTCACCCTAATTCCACACGGGAACAAAGGCAGTTTGGATTTCCTGTTTATCTTTATCCTGAATTTAAATTTTATTGAAATGAACCATGCAGCAAACATAAAAGCTTTCGGAACCCGGGGTGCCGATAAGGATTTGGAACCGATGAACATCGGCAGGAGAGACCTTTTACCTAATGACGTTGAAATTGAAATCATGTATTGCGGAGTCTGCCATTCCGATTTACATACCGCGCGCAATGACTGGGGCGGCACCAAATACCCGGCTGTGCCCGGACATGAAATCATCGGCCGGATTATCCGAACCGGAACCGAGGTTTCCAAATTCAAATCGGGAGACCTTGTCGGAGTAGGCTGTATGGTCGACTCCTGTAAAAGTTGCAGCAGTTGCGAAAAGGGTTGGGAGCAATACTGCCAAAAAGGTTTTACCGGGACTTATAATGGAAAAGACGTATATTCGGGTGGACATACTTTTGGCGGTTATTCCGAAAAAATCACCGTCAATGAAGATTTCGTCCTTTCGATTCCGGAAAACTTAAATCCCGCAGCGGTAGCGCCGCTTCTTTGCGCCGGAATTACGACTTGGTCGCCTTTGCGCCGTTGGAATGTGAGGCCGGGTAACAAGGTCGCCGTCGTCGGCTTGGGCGGCTTGGGCCACATGGCCATCAAACTCGCAAAAGCTTTGGGTGCGGAAGTAACCCTGTTTTCCAGAACACCGGATAAAATTCAAGATGCCAAAGAATTAGGTGCCGATGAAGTGATTATCTCAACCGATTCAGCCGAAATGAAATCCGCCCAATCGAAATTTGATTTGATTATCGACACCGTGCCTTATGTCCACGATTTGAACCCGTATATAGCCACATTAAATACGGACGGAACACTGGTATTGGTCGGCTATTTAGGGCCATTGGAAACTGCATTGAATTCGGTGCCGATGATTTTGGGACGCAAATCGGTAGCAGGCTCGCTGATTGGTGGGATTGCAGAAACCCAAGAAATGCTCGACTTCTGTGGCAAGCATCAAATCGTTTCGGAGATTGAAATGATTCCAATGCAGGACATCAACCAAGCTTATGAAAGAATGCTCCGAAGCGATGTAAAATACCGATTCGTAATTGATATGAAGAGCCTAAAGACCGAAAAGATTAATCCATCCGATTAAACTTTGGCTTTTTACTTTCCACTCAAGGATTATTTTTATCTTTGAATCATGATGGCTAAATTTTTTCCGGTTTTATTTCTATAGATTTTTACAGCAGTTTCCGCCCAAAACGTAGAAGAATTACTGACTGCCGATACTTGGAACATTGCTTATACCATCAATGAAGATGGCGAAAGAACTGATGAGGCTGACGAAGATTTGATCCGTAGCAATTGGGTGAAATTCAATGCCGACGGGACTTTTGAAACACCCGACAAAATGGCCGGCAGGAACAAAGGGAAATGGGTTTACCACGTGGAATCCAATTCCATTTCGTTTACGGAAAAGGGCGGTTCCTACCGGGCAGTAGTAGAAGAAATCAGCGACATGGGTTTATTGTTGAATTACACGGACAATGGCGGCTTTAAAATCGGTTTGATCCATTATGTTTTTATCCCCAAAGTGAAATCCAACGAAGAAACTGCCAACCTGTTGACATCCGGAAAATGGCTCGTTTCTCTCAAAAGGTACGACAACGGCGTTTCCGACAAAACACCTCCCGAACATAAAGATGAAACCTGGTACCTGTTCAGTTCAGACCATACCTACCAGAAATCGGAATATACCGGTAGTGAATTGCCCGCAATCAGTGAAGGGACTTGGTTTTTGGACGATAAATTCCAATTGAATCTGGATGCGTCTGAAAGCAGCATTTATACCGTGGTCGGCGACAATTCCAAATTGATTTTAACTACGGTTTCCGGCGGTTACAATACCATAGAAATGACCAAATCCAAATAATTCCTGACATGAAAATCCCTGAAAATCACCAACGGGTCATGCCTTACCTCATCTTGCAAGATGCCAGGGGCTTTCTGAAATTCGCACAAAATGTTTTTGGTGCCGAGATAATCGCAGAACACCTCGACGATGAGAACCGTGTGCTCCATGCCGAAATCAAAATTGGTGATTCCACCATTATGACGGGGCAGGCAAATGAAATTTGGGATGCGCACAACGCCGGGATGTTTATCTATGTGGCCGATGCCGATAAAACCTACCAAGAAGCGTTGCAAAACGGAGCCGATTCCATTCTGGAAATGGAAGACAAGGAATACGGACGGTCGGGTGGCATCAAAGACCCCTTCGGGAATATCTGGTGGATTACTTCAGTTTAAATTCCATCCACCAATTCCATTTATTAAATCTGGTATGAATTTCGCGGATAACACCAACCGCTATCCTTCAATGCAAAAATTTTTGATTGAGAAAGGAAAGTTCATTTTCATACCTTAGCTTTACCCATTCTAATGATTCAAGTCCACGCTATATGTTCAATTTAGGAATCAAATCAGGCATTGAAAGAAAACTCAATTTCATAAAACTTTATTACAGCCCGGAAACCAAGCACCTGAGAAAGGAGGTGAAACTGAAAAAGAAATGGTTTGGAAACCATTATGGTGGTTTTTTTGTCGCAACCGATTTCGTTCCTGAAAATTCCATCGTTTATTCGTTCGGCATCGGTGAAGACGTTTCCTTTGACACGGCATTGATTCAAAAATACGACGCAAAGGTTTTCGGTTTTGACCCGACGCCGAAATCCATCCGGTGGATTCAATCCAAAAATTTGCCGAAAGAATTTTCGTTTTTTGATTTCGGGATTGGAATCCGTTCAGAAAAAACCAATTTTTATTTTCCTAAAAACCCAGATTTTGTCTCGGGAAGCGTGGTGGTTCAGAATAATATAAATACGGATGAAAAAGTCGAAGTTGAATTAAAAACCCTTCAAGATACCGCTAAGTTTTTAGGTCATCAGAAAGTCGATATTTTGAAAATGGATATCGAGGGCTCGGAATATGAAGTGATTGAAAACATCCTTCAGTCGGGGATTGAGATCGGACAAATATTGGTTGAATTCCATGACCGGTTTTTTGAAGACGGTAGAGAAAAAACACTTCGGGCATTGGGTTTGATGAAAGAATCAGGGTATTTGATATTTGGGGTTTCCGAAACTTTTGACGAAGTTTCATTCATTCATAAAAGTTTATTGAATGCATGAATTCAATAAGCATGGCATAAAAATATGGCAGTAAAAGAAAAAATCTGGAACAAAAATTTTATCATCGCCTGTATCGGGAACTTTTTGGTGGCTTGTTCTTTCAATTTACTGATGCCCACCATCCCCATTTATTTATCCACCGAACTGGGCATTGAACATTCTCAGATTGGAATTGCGCTCTCATCCTACGCCATTGCCTTGTTGATCATCAGACCTTTTTGCGGCTATTGGGTCGATGTCTATGCGCGTAAACCTCTGTTCCTCTTAGGGATTTCACTTTTCATCTCCGCATTTTTCGGCTATTATTTTGCGACCACCATTTTGTTTTTTGTCATCCTGCGTTTCATCCATGGATTATTTTGGGGATTGGCTACGGTTTCCGCTAATACGGTAGCCATCGACATCATCCCTCCTTCGCGTCGCGCGGAAGGAATCGGTTATTTCGGTGTAAATACCAATTTGGCCATGGCCATTGCGCCATTTGTGGCGGTGAATATTTATGATGCGTTCGGATTTCATTTCCTTATTAGTTGCGCGCTGCTCATGGGTTTTCTGGCCATCATCGCCGTGTGTTTCATCAAAGTTCCGGTAAGGCCCAAATTAGACAAAACACCTCCGCTTTCTTGGGATCGTTTTATGTTGTTGAAAGGCCTTCCCGTATTTTTCAATCAAATATTCATTTCCTTCGGCTGGGGGACTTTGGTCGCTTTTGCGGTGCTATACGGTAAGGAAACTGGCATTCAGAACGCCGGTATTTTCTTCCTTTTTTTAGCAGGAGGAATCATTCTTTCGCGAGTAACTTCCGGAAGATTTGTGGATCGGGGGCACATCCATAAAGTGATGGCAACCGCTTTGTTGGTCATATCGCTTGGATTCTTGGGCTTTTCCCAATTGAACAATATTTATGCATTTTGCGCTTCGGCATTTTTAATCGGAATCGGTTACGGAACACTTTTCCCTGCATTGCAAACGATTTACATCAATATGGCACCGAGTTCCAAAAGAGGAACGGCCAATTCGACTTACCTCACCGGGTTTGATTTAGGCATCGGGATTGGGATGTTGTTGGGTGCATATTTAGCCGGGGTTTACGGATTTTCAACCATGTACTTGATTACCTCGGGAGCTTGCTTGTTTTCATTGTTGGTTTATTGGTTCAATTCCCGAAAAGTTTACGACAGGAACCGGTTGAGGTGACGGGATTTTCACAAACACCTCAAATCATTAAAATTTTAATTACTTTTATCATAAATAACCGTATCATAAGCTATAATTCAAACTAAAATGAAACAAAACGGAATCCCTTCGGTCGATTTGAACGATTTTATTTCAAACGACCCCGACAGAAAACAGCAATTCGTCAACCAAATCGGAAAAGCCTATGAAGACATCGGGTTTGTCGCGCTGAAAGGCCACTTTCTTTCCGATGAATTGGTGGACGGGTTGTATTCCAGCGTGAAAGCGTTTTTTGCACTTCCCCTAGAAACCAAAGAAAAATATGAAATTCCCGGAATCGGTGGGCAACGCGGCTATACTTCATTTGGAAAAGAACACGCAAAAGACAAACCCGAGGGCGATTTGAAAGAGTTCTGGCATTTCGGTCAATATGTCGATGAAGTCCACAAAGCCCAATACGATTACCCGGAAAATGTGGACGTAATTGAAGTTCCGGAGTTCAATTCTGCCGGAAAAGAAGCCTATCAGCAATTAGAAAAAACCGGGATTTATGTGCTGCGTGCTTTAGCGATTTATTTGGGTTTGGACGAATATTATTTTGACGACAAAGTAAAAAACGGGAATTCCATTTTGCGCCCAATCCATTATCCTCCCATCAAAGA
>JAEZDQ010000162.1 GCA_023433225.1 Bacteroidota bacterium
TTACAGGCCTCACTTTTGAATATTACTTGGATGCCGGATTCACCCAACTCATTCTTGACCCGGAAACCTTCAACAATACTTCCAGCCCGCAAATCATTTATGTAAAAACTTTTGTGGAAAGTGCCGGTGAAGAAACCTGTGTTTCGACCGAAGAATTGACCTTGGTCGTGAACGAATTCCCTGAAATACAGGATTGGGAAGAAATTTATTGTGATGATTTAGATGACAATTCTGAATTCATCGATTTAACTGAAAATGAAATCGTCGTTACACCGGGCATCGATGTGACGCTTCACTACTACCCTACTTTAAGCGATTTGGAAAACGGAACCAATGAAATCATGGATCCGACGAATTATGAAATCACCGATTCACCGACTGAAATTTATGTCCAAGTGGAATCAGAAAGCGGGCTTTGCCGTGATTTCGCGGTATTGACCATTGTGCTCAGCACTTCGCCGGAAGTAGCCGATGCGGTTTTAGAAAATTGCAGTATCGATGGTTTGTCCACCTATTATTTACCGGACGCGAATGAGGATATTTCGACCGAAAACAATTTAACCTTCACTTACCATACGACTTACAACAATGCGTTGAACGCCCAAAACCCGCTGCCGGAAACCTATGACAACACCAGTCCGAACCAGACGATTTATGTCAGGGTTGAAAATGCAAACGGTTGTTTTTCAATCGCCGAAATTTTATTGACCACGGTAATGGTTCATGAAGAATTGAATGAAGGCTTGGAACAATGCGACGACCCGACCAGTCTCAACGACGAAACCGCTGTTTTTGACCTGACCGAAATGGATGCAGGCATTGAAAATGCTTTGGGTGGAACCAATTATACCATCACCTATTACCTGAGTATGGCCAATGCACAAAACGGAACCAACCCGATTGCGAATCCTTCCGCTTTTGAAAACACCTCGAACCCACAAATGATTTACGCCCGCGCATCGGGCGGTGACGGAGGTTGTGCCGGCACGGCCGAATTCGAATTGGAAGTGCGCCCTGTTCCGGAGTTTAATTTGCCTTCTTCCCTTTCTTTCTGTTACAGCGAAAGCGAAATGAGTTATGAATTCAACGGGGATTTTGCCTCTTACACTTGGACAGATCCGGATGGAAATGTAATCAGCACTACCCCTGAAGTGATTTTTGAACAAGAAGGAACCCATACTTTGGAAGTAACGGCTGCGGGAAGCAATTGTCCCGCTATTCGAGAAATTCAGGTGAATATGGACATCCAGCCCGTTATTACGGAAATAGAGGTAAACGGCTCCACGGTTACGGTTTATCCGGCCGGTGCCTCCGGTCCTTATGAATACAGCTACAACGGCGGTTTGACTTGGCATTCGCACTTTGTTTTGACGGACGTTCCGCCCGGAATTCACTATATGTTGGTGAGAAGTTTGTACGGATGCGTTTCGGAAGCCAAGATTTTTGGTGTATTGGGCATTCCCAACATCATTACGCCGAACGGCGATGGCTACAATGACTTTATGACCGTTCGTGGACTGGAGCTTTACCCGAATGCGCATATACAGATTTTTGACCGATACGGTAAAATATTTGTTGACCGGAAAATGGGCACTGAATTCAAATGGGACGGGCAGTACATGGGAAGACCGCTTCCGTCAGGAGACTATTGGTACATCATAACAATTGAATCGGGTGAGTCCATTTCGGGACATATCAGCATCCGAAACAGATAAGGAATTCAGAATTCAACAAAATTCATTCATGAAAAATACGCTCTCTGCTCTATTGGTGATGATGGTGACTTGGGCTTCCGCTCAGGTTCCGATTGAAATTTACCAACAATTTCTGGGTAAATATGATTTTACCATGATTGGAAATACCATGAATGAATTTCCTAATAGTGCTAATGGATATTGCGATTTTCTTACGCAATCCAGCGCGGTTTTGAATTTAAATCCGGATCAAACGGTTGAGGCTGCCTATTTATATTGGGCAGGCTCCGGTTCGCTTACCCAAGGTGATTTGGACATTCTTCTCAACGGCCAGCCAGTAAATGTGGACAGGACTTTCCAGACCTTTATGGGCGTCGGGACAAATAACCGTCCGTTTTACGGAGGCTTTTCAGATGTAACCGCATTTGTACAAGCCACAGGAAACGGAACTTATACTGTTTCTGAATTTGATCTAAGCGGAGTAATCTCCCCTGCTACTTATTGTGGCAACGGAACCAATTTTGGCGGATGGTCCATTCTCGTGGTTTACGAAGATCCGACTGTAACTGATAATTTAGTGAATGTTTACGATGGGTTCAGAAAGGTTGATACTGCCGAACCGGTTGTCAACATTACCCTTACCAACCTCAATGTACTCCATGTAGTCGGAAATAAAATAGGTTTTTTAGCTTGGGAAGGAGACGAAAACCTCGATATAGAGGAAATCGTGAGAATCAATGGTCAACTTCTGAGTAATCCTCCCCTAAATCCTGAAACGAATGTCTTTAACGGAACCAATAGCTTTACCGGAAGCAACACGCTGTACAATATGGATATTGATTATTTTGATATAAATGAATATACCAATATCGGTGACAATACCCTGACCGTTCAATTACAAACCGGCCAGGATGTTGTGCTCATAAATAATATGGTGGTAGTACTGAACACGCAGGTGCCCGATGCAACGGTTATGATGAATGCAGAATCCGGGTCTTGTGACGACCGCGACATATCGGTGGACTATACAGTTTCTAATCTTGTTTCGACTGATATTTTACCGGCCGGTACGTCCATCGCTTTTTATGGTGATAGCGTTTTAGTGGGAACAGCCGCTACTGCAAATGATATCCCTATCGGAGGTTCAGAAAGTGGTTCCATTATACTTTCCATTCCCGATACCGTTCCCAATATTTTTACTTTGACCGTAAAAGTAGATGACGACGGGACCGGCAACGGAACCGTAATCGAATTTCTGGAAGACAACAATGAAGACCAAACCGAGATAACCTTAGGGACTACTCCTTCCCTGTTCCCTGCAGATAATTTAATTTTTTGTGATTCCAACGACAATGGACAGGAAACTTTTGACCTGACCATCGCCGGAAACCAAATCCTCAATTCGCAATTGGGGGTAATCATCCGATATTATGAAAACCAAACAGATGCCATAAACGGAAACGCGAATAACATACTGACACCAAATGCGTACAACAATACTTCTTCTCCCCAGACCATTTATGTCAGGCTGGAAGACCCCGTGGGTTGTTCGATTGTTTCCGAATTTACCATCGAAATAACACCGCCTTCTTTGCTTACGCATGAAATTCCCGATATGGAAAATTGTGTGGAAGGGCCAAATGACACCGGTGTTCCAACTGATTTGACTACCCAAGAAACATTTATATTAAATGGGGAAAATCCTTTGGATTATACCATTTCCTATCATTTAACTCAAAACGCGGCCAGATCCGGGAACAGTCCAATTGCCAATCCCAACGCTTATCCGAATGTTTCCAATCCGCAAACGATTTGGGTGAGAATGTTGAATCATACTGATAATTGCGTTCAATTCGGTTCGTTTGAAATTATATACCATTTAAATCCGGAGGTACAAACTGCAACTTTAGAATCCTGTAGTTTAGACGGCCCCGGCACATTCTTTTTGCCCAGTATAAATTCCCTTGTGGTCGATAGTACTACCGGGCTTCAGTTCACTTACCATACGACTTTAGGAAATGCAAATAACGGTACCAATCCATTGCCTTCTAATTATACACCGTCTTCAGAATTGGAAACGATTTTTGTGAGAGTCACCGATGGATTTGGATGTTATTCGGTTACCGAAGTTGTATTGGAAACAGTTATCAATGTGGCCACACTGGTTGATGTTTATGCGGTTTGTGATGACCCAACAAAAATTAATGATGGAACTGCTGCATTTAATTTGACCACTTATGATACGCCCATCAGGAATGCTTTGGCTTTGCCCGGTTCCGATATTACGTATTACCTAACCGAGAACGAAGCTGCTTCAGGCATAAACCCGATTACAAATCCAAATGAATTTTTCAATACTTCAAATCCACAGACCATTTATGCAAGAGCTGCAGATCCGGAAGGTGGCTGTGGCGGTGTGGCCGATTTCCAAATCGAAGTATTGCCTGTTCCCGAATTTACTTTGCCCGAATTTCTGGCTTTTTGTAATTATGACGAAACTGAATATGAGTTCGGGGAAATTTTCCAAACTTATACATGGCAAAATGCCAATGGTGAAGTCATCAGCAATTCACCTTTTGTGGAATTTGAACACGAAGGAATTTATACATTGGAAGTGACCGGTAATGAAAACGATTGCCCCGCCATCCGTGAAGTAGAAATCATCTTTGATTATGCGCCTGTAATCACCAGTATAGAAGTGGACGGACACACCGTATCGGTTTATCCGACCGGTGGCATCGGGCCTTATCAATACAGTTACAACAATGGCATGACTTGGCACGACTATTTTATATTGGAAGAAGTTCCTTCCGGCATTCATTATATGCTCGTGAAAAGCCAATATGGTTGTGTTTCGGCGGCCAAAATGTTTGGCGTCTTGAATATCCCGAATGTAATTACGCCCAACGGTGACGGCTACAATGATTATTGGGAAATCCGTGCGCTGGAAATGTATCCTGATGCTCATGTGAAAATATTTGACCGTTACGGAAAAATATTTGTCGATCGGAAAATGGCCGAAAATTTCCGCTGGGATGGACAATATATGGGGCGGCCGCTTCCGTCGGGAGATTATTGGTATATCATCACCGTTGAAGGGCAGAACATTTCGGGGCATCTTTCCATCCGGAACAGATAATAAATAAGTCTTATTTTTGAAGAAAATTTCTCATTGGAAAATTTCAGAATGCAGGCCAAAACGTTTTTCGGTTTTGAAGAAATATTGGCAAATGAATTAAAGTCCCTCGGTGCAGCCGACGTAGAAATCAAAAACCGTTTGGTTGAGTTTTATGGTGACCAAGGTTTTTTGTACAAGGCCAATTACAGTTTGCATACCGCTTTACGCATAATTAAACCAATCTATTCTTTTTCAGTTAAAAATGAAAATCAATTGTATGAAAGGTTTAAGAAATTTGAATGGGAGAATTACTTAAATATCGACCAAACATTTGTCATTGATTCTACGGTTCATTCAGACTATTTCACCCATTCCCACTATGCGGCTTTGAAGGTGAAAGATGCTTTGGTCGATCGTTTTCAGGAAAAATTCGGCAAGCGACCGAACGTAGATAAGGACAATGCCGATATTTGGTTCAATTTGCATATCAGCCACGACAAAGTCACACTTTCACTGGACAGTAGCGGCGAATCACTTCACCGAAGAGGCTATAAAGTTGCGTCCGGGAAGGCACCCATCAATGAGGTTTTGGCAGCCGGATTATTGAAAATCGCGGGCTGGGATGGAAAAGGCAATTTCCTCGACCCCATGTGCGGTTCAGGAACCATCTTGACCGAAGCGGCAATGATTGCGACAAATATTCCCCCACAAATCCACCGGAAGCATTTTGCTTTCCAAAACTGGAATGATTACAAACCGGAATTATTTGAAAAAATAAAAGAAACGCGCATCGGCCGGATTCGTGAATTTACAGGTAAAATTGTTGGTTATGATGTAAATCCAACCATGTTAAAAATAGCGGAACAAAACATCGACAATGCCGATTTGGCGGACTTTGTAACGGTAGAATACCAAGATTTCTTCAAATCCGAAAAAAACTTATTTCCGGTTTTGCTATTGTTCAATCCCCCCTACAATGAACGCTTGGAAAGCGACAATGAAATCCTTTACAAATCTATCGGCGATACGCTTAAAAACCATTATCCCAATACATTGTCTTGGTTCATCACATCAGATTTATCTGCAAAAAAATATGTAGGGCTGAAACCTTCCAAGAAGTTGAAAATCTTCAACGGAAAACTGGAATGCGACTTTTTGCGGTATGATATTTATGAAGGCAGCAAAAAGTTAAGAAAGAATGAATAGCAATACTTTTAGCATTTATTAGTATTTCGGTTTTCGTGATAGATTTTAGACATCCTTTAACTTAATAAATGTCAAAACATAAATATTATTTCACCTTAACTGCTGTATTTTTGGCCCTATTCGTAAGCGCACAAAACAGTGAAAATATTGTATTGGAATTGAACACATCGGATTCAATTCAATATAAATTAAAGGTGATTGATTTTATACAAGATGACAATTCTACGAAATGGCTAATTGAGGAAAACGGCACTGCTACTTTTTCAAAAAATGAAAATAATTTATTTCAATTGAAAATTGTTTTGGATTCGACTTCGACAACACAGAATAATGATCCTGCAATTCTCAAAACCGAAAGAAAAAAAGTGTTGGTACAACGTTGCGATGAAAAAGGAAATTTCCTACAGGAAAACTTGAATAATTTATTGCCATACACCATTGTTTCTAAACTGATATTTACCCTTCCGGAAGAAAAACTTAAATTGAAGGAAAAATACCAGATGGACTCCGAATTGTTCAGTTGGAATTTCTATAGATCTTTTCTCGATGATGAAAAAATTGACACTTTAAATTACGTTAATAATTTTGGAGTATTTAAAGTTGATACCGATGAAAACAACAATAGAATTGCAGAATTGTTTTATGAATTTCAAATTACGCTGACAAGTCCGAATGAAAATATCAACCCACTTTTGTCTGGTGAAATGGCGCGTTTTTATGACAGGCATAAATTCATTTACAAGTTTAATTATCAAGGATTTGGCAAATTTTCACTAACTGAAAATAAATGGATAAACTTTCAAGGAG
>JAEZDQ010000182.1 GCA_023433225.1 Bacteroidota bacterium
GATGTAAGCCGATTGACCGTTGCCTGTTCCGCAATCCCAAGCCAAATCACGGCCGGGAGCCAATTCAATCACATAATCAAAAAACTCAATGGGTAAAGTAGGCCTAAATTTGGCGTAAAATTCGGATTGTTCAGAGAAGTTATCTTTCATGGGAATTCTTTAATTTTATTGCAATTTAAGCATTTTATGAAGAAAATAGTCGTTTTGACCGGAGCGGGCATCAGTGCCGAGAGCGGGATTTCTACTTTTCGGGACGCGAATGGTTTGTGGGAAAATCATGATATTATGGAAGTTGCATCTCCCCAGGGTTGGCGAAATAATCCAGAGCTGGTACTGGATTTTTATAATTTGAGAAGAAGGCAGTTGAAAGAAGTTCAGCCCAATGCCGCACATTATTTTTTGAAGAATCTGGAAGAAAAATACAAGGTAACCATCATTACGCAAAATGTAGATGACCTGCATGAACGCGCCGGTTCCTCGAATATCATTCATTTACACGGTGAATTGCTGAAAGCCCGAAGTGTCGAAAATGAAGATTTGATTGTGAATTGGCAGGAGGATATTCATATTGGAGAACTGGCCGAAGACGGCGCACAACTTCGACCGCATATCGTTTGGTTCGGGGAAATGGTACCGATGATGGGACCTGCAATAGACGAAGTTTCCGATGCTGACGTTATGTTGGTAATAGGCACTTCGCTTCAGGTTTATCCGGCAGCTTCGGTGATTGATTATATGGAATTCGGAAAACCGATTTATGTGATTGACCCGAATTCGGTTCCCGTTTCTTCGAATCCATATATCAAAGTCATTCAAAAGAAAGCGACGGAAGGGATTCTCGATTTGGATTTGTAAGTTGCTTTTTTATTCCGATTAAATTTCCGTTTTTTGAAGAAATCATTTAAATAGATTTTAAAATAAATTAATGAAGAAAGTTTTTGCAGTAACCGCCCTTTTATTTCTAATTCAATCGCGCAAAGCCCAACAGGATTCCCCTTTTTATGTGGATTCACTTCAGATGAAATGGGTCAATGAGAAATACGATTCCATGAGCTTGGAAGAAAAAGTCGGCCAGTTGTTCATCGTTGCGGCTTATTCAAATCGCGATGCTGTACACGAACTGGAAATTGAACAATTGGTAAAAGAAGAAAATATTGGCGGTTTGATTTTTATGCAGGATGATGCTTTGAAGCAGGCCGAACTGACCAACCGTTATCAGAAAGCTTCCAAAATTCCTTTGCTGATTGGCATGGATGCCGAATGGGGCTTGGCGATGCGTTTGAAAGATGTGGAACGATTTCCCTGGGCGATGACCATCGGGGCGATACAAGAAGATAACTTGGTAAAAGAACTGGGAATGGCAATCGGAGAACAGTCCAACCGGATGGGTGTTAATTTTAATTTTGCGCCGGTGGTGGATGTAAATACCAATTCCAAAAATCCGATCATTGGCAATCGTTCGTTTGGTTCCGATGTCGAAAATGTGGCAAGGAAAGGCATCAATTATATGTTGGGAATGAAAGAAAAAGGCGTTTTGGCGTCCGCTAAACATTTTCCGGGTCACGGCGATACCAGTCAGGATTCTCATCATACGCTTCCCGTAGTCGGCCATGATTTACAAAGGCTGAATTCAATCGAACTTGCACCATTCAAGCAATTGATTGAAGCCGGGGTTCCTTCGATTATGGTTGCTCACTTAAATGTTCCGGCATTGGACGACAGTGGTTTACCGACTACTTTATCCAAAAAAGTAGTTACGGATTTGCTAAAAAATCAGTTAAATTTCAAAGGATTGATTGTAACCGATGCTTTGAACATGGCCGGAGTTGCAAATGCTTATCCGGCCGGAGAAGTCGATCTCAGGGCGTTTGAAGCAGGGAATGATATTTTACTCTTTTCACAAGCGGTAAAAACGGGAAAAGAGAAAATCATTGAAAAAATCAATTCAGGTGAAATTTCCGAAGAACGTCTTGCCGAAAGCGTGAAAAAAATACTGATGGCCAAATATTTTGTCGGGCTGAACAACTGGAAACCGATTGACAGTAAAAACCTCGTTGAGGATTTGAATTCAGTAAGATTTAGCGAACTGACTTATCGTTTGTATGAACAAGCAGCTACCGTCCTTAAAAATGAGAACAACACCATTCCTTTACAAAATTTGTCTGAAATAAAAGTGGCTTATGTGCCTTTGGAGGAAGCCGAATACCAGAATTTTTATGACCGTTTACAGTTTCATGTTCCGGTCGATTTGGTCAACATCAAATCCGCATCTGAAATCTCCAAACTTAAAGGTTATGATTATGTAATCATCGGTCTGCACAAATCCAATGAAACTGTTTACAAGAGTTATAAAATTTCGGAGAATTCAAAATCGCTCATCCAATCAATCAGTGCACAAAATTCTACGATTCTGGCTTTGTTTGGAAGCCCTTATGCTTTGATGGATTTGGACTTAAACCAAACCAAATCAGTACTGGTTTTTTATCAAAATCTCAATACAACCCAAGATGTAGCAGCGGGATTGATTTTCGGAGCTTCGGACGCGCAAGGAAAACTTCCGGTAGATGTCAATGAGGAATGGAAATTTGGGAAATCCATTGTCCTCAATGGTATTGGCCGCTTGGGATTTGCGGAGCCCGGAGCCGTGGGAATGAAAGCAGATGTGATTCTTCACATCGATGAATTGGCACAAAAAGCGATTGACCAAGGTGCAACGCCGGGTCTTCAACTTGTTGTCGCCAAAAACGGAAAAGTGATTTACGATAAATCGTTTGGTTATCAATCCATTGAAAGAAAGAAAAAAGTCAGCCAAAAAGATGTTTACGATTTGGCTTCCGTAACCAAAGTAACTGCGACTTTGCCACTGCTCATGCAGGAAGTGAGCAATGGTGAACTGAACCTTGACCAGAATTTATCGAGTATCCTGCCCGAATCGGCTAAAACCGATAAAGGAAATCTGAAACTGCGCGAAATTCTTGCGCACCAATCGGGATTGCCACCATGGATCGGATTTTATAAAGAGTCCGTAAATGTAAAAAACGCAAGATTGTATTTGGATTATTATTCGAGAAAACAAGATGAAGAACATCCGGTCAAAGTGACGGACAACATCTACATCATCGGTACCATCAAAGACACGATCATGGATGATATTCTTTATTCGCCGCTCGGAGCCAAGAAATATGAATACAGTGACCTCGGATATTATTTGTTTCAGGATTATCTGGAAAGAAAATATAAGAAACCTCTGGATGCTTTGGCGAATGAATTTTTATACGAACCGATGGGTTTGCGGCATACGACTTATAATCCTTTGGGTAAATTTGAAAAGCAACAAATCATTCCTACTGAACGCGACCGTACCTATCGGAATCAATTAGTTCACGGCTATGTTCACGACCAGGGAGCAGCGATGATGGGTGGCGTAGCCGGGCATGCCGGACTTTTTTCAACGGCGCAGGATCTGGCTAAAATCATGCAGATGTACCTCAATGGCGGCTCGTATGGCGGTGTCCGGTTTTTCAGTCCGGAAGTGGTTCGGGAATTTATCAGAAGCCAGTTTGCCGGCAACAGGCGAGGGGCGGGCTTCGATAAAATGAGTGGCAAAACCGATTGCAAATGTCCTTCCGGTGAAAGTTTCGGGCATACCGGATTTACGGGAACCATGGTTTGGGCTGACCCAAAGGAAGAAATTGTATTTGTGTTTTTGTCGAACCGGATTCATCCTACCGTTGAGAATGAAACTCTCATTAACAGAAAGTACCGAGAAAACATCCGGCAGGTTTTATATGATGCGGTGGTGAGGTAAATGTTTACAGATATAGAAAACAATAGTTTCTCGTAAATTTGAAAAACTAAAAAGTTATCATGACAACTATTGAAAAACAAATTGAACAAAAAAATAAAATCCTGAAAGGTTTGGAGAAAGCCTATGAAAATTTGATTCAGTTTAAAATCAAAAATAACAGCGTTT
Source organism: Bacteroidota bacterium (assembly GCA_023433225.1). Lineage (GTDB taxonomy): Bacteria > Bacteroidota > Bacteroidia > Flavobacteriales > Weeksellaceae > Moheibacter. Next base: position 3,974 of record JAEZDQ010000182.1, read on the forward strand.
TAGTTATTCAGAAGAATGATCAAATTATTAAGGTCGATCCAAAGACGCTGAAATAATCAATTCTCTTCCTCACCCGGCTCAATCCCCGGTGGATTAAACAATCCCCAATCGTCCACCACATAATTCCAAACATCAAATGATTTGACCCATTCGCGGAACAATAATTTGAAATTTTCTATTTCACTTCGGATCAAATCGGTGTAATCGTTTTCTTCTATTCGTCCCAAATCCAGATAGCCCACCGTAACCGAAATTTCCCTTGCTGCCTTGCGGATGATGGCTGCATTTTCCATACGGATGTCATAAAGATCACCACCTTCTGCACCTGCGACTTTTGCCGGAATGATTATTGCATTTTCTGTGATCATATCAAGTTGAAACCTTAGCGGAGAATTTTCATCAATTTCAGATTTTTCCAAAAAAGCATTCAGTCCGTCCACCAGTTTCATAATTTCCATTGCCTTTTTCATAATCGGCATATCGTAAACTTCTTTTCGGTTCATTTTTTGTTGATTTAGCTCACCAAAATAAGAATTTCCATCGAAATTTCCTTAATTTTCATTCCATGAATAAAACCCTGCTTTTTCTGAGTTTCCTTTTTATTCAACCGAATTTATCTGCCCAAATCCGTGACTCCGCCATTACCGAACTTCAAACGGCCACCATCACGCATTTTATGGTGAACGACAGCCTTCTCAACGTTCCGGTTTCGATTTCTATTCTCGATGAAAAATCCATTCAATCCAATAATTCAACCGAAATCTCTTGGGTGTTGAACAAAGCACCGGGTGTTTTTATGCAGTCGGGGAGTATCAATACCAACCGGATTTCCATTCGCGGATTGGGCGCACGAACTCCGTATGGTACGAACCGCATCCGGGGTTTTTATGGAAACATTCCACTGACTTCGGGTGATAGCGAAACCACGATTGAAGATTTGGATTTGGAACAGATTTCTCAAATCGAGATCATCAAAGGTCCCATGTCAAGCATCTATGGAGCAGGACTGGGTGGAGCGATATTGTTGCATCCCAAAAAGTCCAATTTTAACGGAAGTGAATTTCGGTTTTCCACCACAGTAGGTTCATTTGATTTATTGAAAAACAATGCCGGATTTAGTTGGCGCGACGATCATTCATCTCTTAATTATGGTTTTTCCCGCATTCAATCCGATGGATTTCGGAAAAATTCAGATTATTTCCGGGAAGGGCATACGATTTCGGGAGATGTTTATCGGAATGAAAAACACCGGTTGTCCTATTTGTTTAACCAAACCTATCTGAAGTCTTATATTGCCAGTTCAATCAATGAAATTGATTTCCAAGAAAATCCTTCTTCGGCCGCAGCAAATTGGCAAGCGGCGCAAGGTTACGAACAATATACCAATTGGATGGGCGGATTGGATTATGCCTATCAACTAAGCCCGAAAACGGAATTGGCCGCAGCGGTTTATTTCGCCACCAAAGAAGGATACGAACCCCGTCCGTTTGACATTCTCACACAAAATACCCAAACTTATGGCGGTAGAATTCAACTGAGTGGAAGTTCTATTTTTAATCTACCGGTTCAATTTGTTTTGGGCGGAGAATTGTTTCAGGACGAATACGACGGAAAAACCTTTGAAAATCTCTACGAAACCAATGATGGAAACGGTAGTTTGCAGGGAAGTCAATTGACCCAAACGCTTCAGGATCGGTTTTTTTACAATCTTTTTGCTCAAATCCGAATTCCGATTTATAAAAAATGGGAAATTCAAGCAGGATTGAATTTTAACCGGACACAATTTGATTTGACAAATGCATTTCCGCAGGAAGATTTTGATCAGTCCAAACATGCATACGACCCGATTTTCTCACCGCAAGTTTCGCTTTTGTTTCATCCGAATAAAAACCAGACGTTTTTTGCCTCTTTCAGCCGAGGTTATTCCTATCCGTCGATCGATGAAATGCTGAATGAAGACGGGTGCGTAAATACTTCCATCCAACCCGAAACGGGCAATAATTTGGAAATCGGTTATAAATTATTTTCGCCCAAATTCCATCTGGAAATTTCAGCTTATCGGATGACGGTGAAGGATTTATTGGTTTCGGAAAGAGTGGCGGAAGATCAATACATTGGTGTAAATGCAGGGAAAACTTTGCATCAGGGAATTGAAATTTCCTCTCATTATAAATTTGTTTTGAATCGGAATTGGATTTTCACGCCATCGGTTTCGGCTTCGATTGGGCAATATGAATTCGAAGATTTCGACCACAACGGAAATGATTATTCGGGCAATGAACTTACTGGCGTTCCGGCCAATTTGGTCACGGCGGGATTTGAACTGCGGATGCCGTATGGATTTCGCTGGTTGGCCGATTATTATTTCGTAGATGAATTCCCAATCAACGATGCAAATACAGTTTATAATAAATCTTATCAGCTTGTCAATGCCAAATTGGATTGGGAAAAAGAATTCTGGAAGCAAATGAAACTCGGACTTTCATTCGGGGCGAATAACCTGACCGATACGCATTACGCCTCGATGGTTTTGGTCAATGCGACGGCGTTTGGAAATGCATTGCCGAGGTATTATTATCCGGGAAATCCGGTGAATTTTTATGGACAGTTGAGGTTGAGGCTAAGGTTATAGATAAATTAACTTTCAGGTATTTCGAAATACATTAAATTCGTAGCATAAATTTTAACCGATGAAAATAGGGATTGTATGTTATCCGACTTATGGCGGTAGCGGAATCGTGGCGACGGAATTGGGTATGGATTTGGCTGAAAGGGGTCACGAAGTTCATTTCATCAGTACCAGCCTTCCGGCGCGGTTGGACATTACGCAGTCCAATATTTATTTTCATAAAGTATATGTTGAAACCTATCCTTTGTTTCATCAATACCAGCCTTATTCATTGGCTTTGAGCACGATCATTGTGGACATTGCGCAATCTCAGGGACTGGATCTGCTGCACGTACATTATGCGATTCCGCATGCTTATGCGGCTTATTTCGCCAAACAAATGCTCCGTGAAAAAGGAATTGAGCTTCCGGTGGTCACTACGCTCCACGGAACCGATATTACCTTAGTCGGGAATCATCCGGCATACAAGCCCGCAGTAGAATTTTCCATCAACCATTCCGATAAAGTAACCGCCGTTTCAGAAAGCCTCAAAAAGGAAACTTATGAATTGTTTTCATTGAAAAAAGAAATCGAAGTGATTCCAAATTTCATTGACAATGAACAATTTGAAACTTGTTTCGATTGTGGTTGCCGTGAAAAAATGGCCAACCAGCAAGAGAAGGTCATTATCCATGTTTCGAACCTCAGGAAAGTGAAACGCTTGCCGGATGTTATCAAGGTTTTTTATGAAATCCAGAAAGAAGTGCCTTCCAAATTGATCATTGTAGGTGAAGGGCCGGAATGGGAAAAAGCCAATAACCTGATCCACGAATTGGGTATTGCTGACAAAGTAAAAAGTTTGGGGAAAATCAACGATTTGTACAATGTCCTTTGCTCATCTGATTTGTTCTTGCTTCCTTCCGAAAAAGAAAGTTTCGGTTTAGCCGCACTGGAAGCGATGGCTGCGCGGGTTCCCGTTATTTCTTCTGACGTCGGCGGAATTCCCGAAGTCAACATCGACGGCCAAACCGGATTTGTACTTCCCTTGGGCGATGTAAAAGGGATGGCAGAAAAATCCATCCAACTGCTCAAAGACAATTCCTTGTTGATGCAATTCAAAGAAAATGCAAAAAAGCAGGCCGAGCGGTTCGATAAAAAGAACATCCTTCCCATGTACGAAGATTTGTATTTCTCGGTTTTGGAAAAAGTAAAATAGCTGATTGCCATACCAAAACCATCATTGATTTATTGAGAATCGTTCTAAACTAATGTCGGAGCGGCATACAATGACAATTTTCATTGTTAAAACTTTTTAACTTTTCTAAATTTGTTTCTCATTCAATCAAAAACTGCTTTATGGCAAAAGAGTCTCTGTTCCGTTCATCCATCGGAAAGAAATTTACAATGGCTTTATCGGCACTTTTTCTGCTGGTATTTTTGTTGCAACATTTTATCATCAACTCCCTGG
>JAEZDQ010000197.1 GCA_023433225.1 Bacteroidota bacterium
GAGGAATTCCTCTCCATTCTGAAATCGGCTGAAATCCAGAATCCTTGGTTTACGCAAGACAACCTGAAATATTGCCTCGCGCAATGGGGAAAAACACTAACGGAAAAGAACTTAACGAATTGGGTCAAAAACTATTCCGAAACCAAAAACCCTAAAAATGTCGGACTCATCATGGCCGGAAACATTCCTTTGGTCGGATTGCATGACCTGATTTCGGTGCTGGTTTCGGGGCATCATCCCATTGTAAAAACTTCTTCCAAAGACGATGCCCTGATGGACTTCATCATCAAATACCTCCATAATTCGGATAGAGGAATAGCCATTCAAAAAGTGGAAAAACTCCAAAACCAAGACGCAGTCATCGCAACCGGAAGTAACAATACGGCACGTTATTTCGAATATTATTTCAAGGAAATTCCGCACATCATCCGTAAAAACCGCACTTCCGTAGCTGTTTTGGACGGAAATGAAACGCCGGAAGCATTGAAACGCCTTGGCGATGATGTCTTCCGTTATTTTGGATTGGGATGCCGGAATGTGACAAAAGTTTATCTACCGAAGGGTTTCAATACGGATTCACTTTTTGAAGCATTTTACGATTGGAACCCGGTTATCAACCACTCGAAATATGCCAACAATTACACTTACAACCGTGCGATTTATTTGATGGGAAGCGAACCTTTTCTGGACAATAATTTTGTGATTTTGAAAGAATCCAAAGATTTTCACAGTCCGATCGGTGTGGTCCATTATGAATTTTACGAGGATTTGGATGAAGTAAAAAGGGAATTGAAAGAGAATGAAGAAAAGCTTCAATGTGTGGTAGGTAATGGTTTCGAAGTAAAATTCGGTGAAACCCAAAAACCATCTTTGACGGATTATGCAGATCGTGTGGATACGATGAAGTTTTTGGAAGGTTTGAAGTGACAATATAAATGCAATAAATCTTACAGAGAAGGCGTTTTGGACGCATATCTGTTCTCAGATTTAAATTGAACTTAGGGAAATTACCCATAATTGGGTAGAAGATTATAACCTACACAGACCTCATGATGCATTAGGTGGAATCAGTCCTGTAAATTATAGACTTAGAAATAAATTAAATAAAGATTCAATAATTAATGAAATTTAGTATTTTTAAGCTGTACTAAAAATGGAGAGCCTACAATCTGACAGCGAATATATGACCGTCATTATCTATTTCCATCTGAGTAAAATCATGATTTTAAGTCATTTTATACACTTTATCTGAGTCAATACTGCAAAGACCTTTTTCTCAATCTGATTTCCTATGAGCGTTTTGTTCAAAGCTCCGCTAAGATAATGGTTCCTTTAATGGTTTTCCTAAAGACCAATGCACTGAGAAGTTGCAGAGGGATTTCTTTTATAGATTCAACTACAATAAAAGTGTGTCATATAAAGAGAGAGAAACAACACAAGGTAATGAAAGGGATTGCATCGAAAGGAAAATCTACTATGGGTTGGCTCTTTGGTTTCAAGCTCCATTTGATAATCAACGATAAAGGAGAACTCTTAAGTTTTTACCTGACCAAAGCCAACGTAGATGACCGGACTGGGAAGTAATTTCCAAACTGACCGAAAATATTTTCGGCAAACTCTTCGGCGATAGAGGATATATCTCTCAAAAACTTGCCAGTTACCTTTGGAATGACGGAATCGACTTTGTCTACAAACTTCGCAAAAATATGAAACAACAAAATCTTTCTGATGCAGATAAAATTATATTGAGAAAAAGAGCACTGATTGAATCGGTAAACGATGAACTCAAAAATATCTGTTCCATTTAACATTCCAGGCATCGTTCGGCAAATGGATTTATCATTAATTTGGTTACCGCCTTGGCGGCTTATCATTTTCTGCCTAAAAAACCATCTTTAAATATTCAGCCTGTTAAAAATAATGCTAACCAACTTTTAATTGCCGCTTAAACATTATTCACGTTATTTAGCATTGTCTAATTTTGAATCAACGTAATTTGAAAAAACTGCATCTCCAAATCCACCCGCTGCATTGCTCCCGGTCAAATAATACCAAATATGAACATCTTCCCTCTTTACGGTTTTATACTTGTCCTACAACAAACCTTAATATTTTTCATCTAAATACCTCATTATATCTTCTTCTGTTATTGATAATGGAGGACTTTTCCAACCTTCAATCGGTGCATATGTGCTATCAGGTAGTGAATATGGGATAAAGAATTTAGTTTCCGGATCTTTGGGATTGAAAATTACTAAATTTTTTTTTCCTATAGCAAACCTATCATCATTACCATAGAATGTGTATCCTCCTACATAGACTTCATTCTTATAGCTAAAAGTATATTTTAACACCCTCCCAGTTCTTGATGGAGAATAATCCCTAACCGTTCCAACAGTATAAACATGGTTTTCTTTAATTTCCCCAAGTGAACTATGGTTTCTAAAATAAATAAACAATGCTATTATGATAAATAAAAGCAACGCTCCTATCAAATTGATTATTTCATCTTTTTTATTTATTCTCATCTAATACTGAACTTGTATAGGTTGAAAAAATAGCACCTCCCACTTCTCCGGCTGCATTACTTCCCGTAGCACTACGAATAAATCCATTCATATATTCTCCTGCCGGGGCAGCTACCGCAGACTTAACCCCTGAAGTTATAATGTCTTTTGTACTAACACTACCAGGATCACTTAATTCCCTCATTGTTAAATTAGTGGCCTCGTTTACTATACC
>JAEZDQ010000209.1 GCA_023433225.1 Bacteroidota bacterium
CCCCACAAATCCGAGTTCAAATCCGCATTCCGGGAACCAAAATCAATGATTTCAGGAAACAGTTTGTTTGGAGGCCAAGTGTTTTTGGTAATAAAATGCCGGAATCAATACCAATAAAATAACGGGTTGAATCAATAACCTCCTGATAAAAAACCCCATATTTACGCCTAAGGAAAATTCGGTCTCCACGAAATAAAGATAAATCGGCAAAAGTATTATCAAAGAGACTGCATAAACCAAGCCCGAAAAAACCACATATTTTTTATCCCAAAAAATCAGGCCGATAATCAAAAGGGAAATGATGGTATTGAGCAAATACCGCGAAAAGATATTCAAAGCCAGTTTGTAAAAATCGTATTCCGGGTATTTTGCATTCAGGTAATCTCCTTTGAAAAATGACAAAAAAGGATCGTCAAATAAATCCGTTTCAAATTTCCGCACAAGGATTAAACAGAATACCAATACCGCGGCAAATGTGTACCTAACCCACCGGTTCATGAGTTTCCTTTTGGGGTTTCAGCGCAAAGAATTTCACCCAGACAATCCATAAAACGACGATTGTCCCGTAAATAATCGCCGGGAAAAGATAATCATGCGCGATTTTTCCGTACTCGTCATGATAGACGAAAATATAATTCAGTAAAGCAATCCGCGCGATATTCATTAACTGAATGACCAACAGCCCGCCTAAAATATATGCCAAAGTTTGTTTCCAGGTAGTGGAAAACGCAATGATAAAGGCCGTGAAAATAATCATAATCGAAATGGCGTTGCAACCTTCATTGATGTAAGAAGCCCTTTCACCATTCAGGTAAACCCAAGTCCAAGGGCGGGTTTCATCGTCTTTTTGGTAGGAATCGTATCCGAGCGTATTCAGGCAGCTAACCGTCCATTTAGCCACAGTTTGGCTATACGGGTCGGGTTTGTTTTCCGAATGGTATTGATGCAGGTAGACATTGTAAAGTCCCAAAAGGATTGCTCCCGATAGAACCAGTTTCAGTAAAAAGACCAATACGGGTTTGAATTCTTTCATTCAAAAAAATGAAAAGCAAAGTTAAACATAAATTCTGCCTTAAATCCATTAAATTTGTAGTCAATTCATCAAAAAATGGAAATTTTAGAGAAACGAATCGATATCATTTTTGCATCTCCACTTTCGGTTGACGAGAAACTCCGGAAAGTTTGCCAGCTGTTACACGACGAAGTTGCACACTACAATTGGGTGGGGTTTTATTTCCGAAACGGTGAGAAAGAAGAACTGGTTCTGGGGCCTTATGTCGGCGCCGATACAGACCATACTATCATTCCTTTCGGAAAAGGGATTTGTGGGCAAGTTGCGGTCTCCAATGAAACTTTTGTGGTACCGGATGTTTCCTTAGAATCGAATTATTTATCGTGCAGCATGGAAACCAAATCAGAAATTGTGGTTCCAATTTTTAAAAACGGAGAAAACATCGGCCAGATTGATGTTGACAGCCACGTGATTAATCCTTTTACGGAGAAAGACGAAGCCCTGTTGAAATCTATTTGTGAAAAAGTTTCTGAAATCGTTTAATGAACGAAATCCTCAAATACTTTCCTGATTTATCAGAAAAGCAAATCGAACAGTTCTCAAAGCTAAAAGATTTGTATTTCGAATGGAACGAAAAAATCAATGTGATTTCACGCAAAGACATAGATGAGTTGTATGTAAAACACGTTTTGCATTCGTTGGCCATTGCCAAAATTATGAAGTTCACAGCAGGAAGTGAAGTTTTGGATGTAGGGACCGGCGGAGGTTTTCCCGGAATTCCTTTGGCGATTATGTTTCCGCAGGTGAATTTTCATTTGGTAGACTCCATCCAAAAAAAGATTTTGGTTGTTTCGGAAGTGGCTGCTGCTTTGAGCTTGGAAAATGTCAAAGCCGAAACCCGAAGAGCTGAAAAAATAAACCACAAATATGATTTCATCGTCAGTCGTGCGGTGACACAAATGCCGAAATTTGTCGGATGGGTGAGGGGGAAAATCAAAAAGAAACACATCAATCCGCTCCCCAATGGGATTCTATATTTAAAAGGCGGAGATTTGACGGAAGAATTAAAAGGTCTTAAATCCGTAGAAATCCATCCCATTTCCAATTATTTTTCTGAGGAATTCTTCCTCACCAAAAAAGTAGTTTACCTGCCGTTGTAAATTTGTCAAAATTTGTTGAAAACTATTGATTTGATAAGGGTTTTATAGCTGTTTATCCTTAAAAATTCCGTATCTTTGTTAGGTTAAAAAAGTAAGAGATTTTATGAGTAAGAACACTTATACGGCTGATAGTATTCAGGCGTTAGAAGGTATTGAGCACGTAAGGATGCGTCCGTCCATGTACATCGGTGATGTCGGGATGAGGGGGTTGCACCATTTGGTGTATGAAGTAGTGGACAACTCCATTGACGAGGCACTTGCCGGCCACTGTGATACCATTTCGGTGGTCATCCATGAAGGGAATTCGGTTACGGTAAAGGACAACGGCCGCGGGATTCCGGTAGATATACATAAGAAAGAAGGCAAATCAGCGCTGGAGGTCGTGATGACCAAAATCGGCGCGGGTGGTAAATTTGACAAAGACAGTTACAAAGTTTCCGGCGGTCTGCATGGTGTCGGGGTTTCCTGTGTTAACGCCTTGTCCGACCATTTGAAGGCGGAAGTCCATAGAAACGGTAAGGTTTATGTCCAAGAATACCAAAAAGGACACAGCCTATATGATGTAAAAGAAACAGGGGAATCTGAAAGTACCGGGACCATCGTAACCTTTCATCCGGACGAAACCATTTTCAATGACATTAATTACAATTACAATACCCTTTCTTCGAGATTGCGCGAATTGTCTTTCCTGAACAAAGGGATTACATTGACTATAACAGATGAACGGGAAGTTTCTGAAGACGGCACTCATTTGTCTGATGTATTTCATTCCCAAGGCGGTTTGAAAGAATTCGTTGAATTCATCGACGGGAACCGCGAAGCGCTCATGCAAGAAGTAATTTACATGGAAGGCGAACGGGATGATATTCCGGTTGAAGTAGCCATGCGCTATAATACTTCCTACAATGAAAACCTGCATTCATACGTAAATAACATCAACACCCACGAAGGAGGAACGCATTTGGCAGGATTCCGCCGTGCGTTGACAAGGACTTTGAAAAAATATGCCGATGAAAATTTCAATCTGGCAAAAGAAAAAGTGGAAATCGTTGGCGACGACTTCCGGGAAGGTTTAACGGCCATTATTTCCGTAAAGGTAATGGAACCTCAGTTTGAAGGACAAACCAAAACCAAATTAGGGAATTCGGAAGTAAGCGGTGCGGTGGATAAAATCGTAGGTGAAATGTTGTCCAATTATCTGGAAGAACATCCGAACGAAGCCAAAATCATCGTCGAAAAAGTAATTCTGGCAGCAAAGGCTAGACAAGCCGCTAAGAAAGCCCGGGAAATGGTTCAGCGCAAAAACCCGATGGGTGGAAGCGGATTGCCCGGAAAATTAGCCGACTGCTCTTCCAAAGATGCTTCTGAAAGTGAATTGTACTTGGTGGAGGGAGATTCTGCGGGTGGAACAGCCAAACAGGGACGTGACCGTCATTTCCAAGCGATTCTTCCTTTACGTGGGAAAATCCTGAATGTCGAAAAAGCGATGGCGCACAAGGTTTTCGAAAACGAAGAAATACGGAATATTTATACCGCCTTGGGAGTTACCATCGGAACCGAAGAAGACAGCAAAGCCTTGAACATTGAAAAATTAAGGTACCACAAAATTGTAATCATGACGGATGCCGACGTGGATGGCAGCCACATTTCTACTTTGATTCTGACCTTCTTCTTCCGTTACATGAAAGAATTGATTGAAAACGGCTATATCTACATTGCGGCACCACCGTTGTATTTGGTCAAAAAAGGTTCCCGACAGCAATATGCTTGGGGAGAAGCCGACCGCGAAAGAATTGTCAACGAATGGTCCGATGGAACCGGAAAAGGCTTGAGCATTCAACGTTACAAAGGTTTGGGGGAAATGAACGCGGAACAATTGTGGGAAACTACTTTGAATCCAGAAAACAGGACCTTTCGCCAAATAACCATTGAAAACGCAGCCGAAGCAGACCGTATTTTCTCTATGTTGATGGGGGACGACGTTCCGCCACGACGGGAGTTTATTGAGAAAAATGCGGTGTACGCCCGAATTGACGTGTAATTTATTTTCTGATTAATACTACTAAGAATGCCTTAGGAATGAATTTCATCTCTGAGGCATTTTTTTATAAATCTTTGTTTATTTTTATAGGAATAATTGAACCATGAACCTCATTTGGCATTTTAGACATTTTGATGAACTCCATCCGCGTGAACTGTATGAAATTCTAAAACTCCGTATAGAAGTCTTCGTCATTGAACAAAATTGCCTGTACAATGAATGCGACGGAAAAGATTTTCATTGCGGCCAGTTATGGTGCACACTCGATGGTAAAACCATTGCCTCCAGCCGTATCGTCCCGCCCGGTGTTTCCTATGTAGAACCTTCTATTGGCAGAGTGGTCAGCCATCCGGATTTCCGCCACTTGAAACTGGGCCACCAACTGATGCGGCATTCATTGGAAATTATCAGCAACCATTACGGAAACCTTTCAGTCAAAATAAGCGCACAGTCTTACCTCAAATATTTTTATGAGAAATGGGGTTTTGAACAAGTTTCGGAAGAATATTTTGAGGACGGCTTACCCCACATGGAAATGCTGAAATCCCGGCCTTAATTATTTCCATATCAGGATGGGGACGTTGGCGAATTTTTTCTCACCAAATATCCGGACTTACCGCCAAAAAACTATCTTTGTTAGGATAAACTGCTATAGACTTTGAAAACAACTTTCCTTATATGGATGAGTTTCTTTTTGTTTTTGGGCTGTGCCGAAAAAAACATGGAGAACTTGCCGCTTCAATCCGATGAAGGATTTTTCAATGCCTTGATTGAAATTCCCGCCGGAACCAATAAAAAATACGAATACAATTCCGAGTCATTGACTTTTGAAATCGATCAAAGGGATGGCCAAGATCGGATAATTTCTTATTTGCCTTATTTCGCGAATTACGGGTACATTCCCTCTACGATCTCGGACGCTTCCAAAGGCGGTGATGGCGACCCGCTCGACATTTTTGTAATTACTGAATCCTTGCCGCAATCCACGCTGATTGCGGTCATTCCAGTTGGAGCCGTGAAACTTATTGACAACGGAGAAGAAGATTTTAAAATCATTGCCGTCCCCGCCGATGACGAATTGAACTTATTGAAAGTCAATAATTTTTCCGGATTCAAAGCCCGGCACCCATCCGTGATGCGCATCATTGAAATCTGGCTCTCCCATTATGATTCCGACCCCATTACCATTGAAGGTTGGCTGGATGAAAAGCAGACAAAAAAATATATAATGGAAAACAGAAGAAAATAATCAACGAATATGATTTTCGATTATATTTACTTTCTAAAGTTTTTGAATCCATTCTTTTCGAATGGAATCGGATTTTAGCCAATAACAACTTAATGATTCACTCAATGAAAACAATTTTTTTTACACTGCTGCTTTCGGCTGCGTATTTGGTAAATGCGCAACTGACCGTCACGACCAATTACCGCGAAGAAGGAAAGTGGAATTCCGACAATTTTGAATGGGAAATTACTTCAACCAAACGCGGCTTAACTGTTTTGAATTTCAATAAAGACCTTACTTCTTTTCGGCACATCACCGAAACGGTTGCATCTGTTTACCAAATCCTCGATTGGGATTATAATGACGAGGAGGTCTTGTATGAAATGGATGTTCGGAGCGATGCCGGAAATGAATATGAATTGCTGATTGATGGCCTAAATGCCTATGTCATATTCTTTTACTACGACAGCTCCGGAAATTACCGCATGGTAAGACACACCCTTCAAGACACTTGGTACGACGAATAATTCAGTTTCGTTTGAAAAAATAAAAGGTCAGCAAAGCCCACCCGACGATCATCAACAATCCTCCTAAAGGAGTAATCGGGCCCAGCCATTTCAGGTTTACGCCCCAATGGTCGGCAAAGGAAAGCAGGTAAATGCTGCCGGAAAACACAAAAGTGCCTGCAATGATGCACCAAGCCGTGCTTTTTTCCAAAGTCGTTTGAAACGGAAGAAACAAGCCGATTACTATAAGCAACAATGCGTGGTACATTTGGTATTTTACACCGGTTTCAAAGCTGAGCAACTTTTCTGCAGGCAAAATCTTTTTGAAAGCGTGTGCGCCGAAAGCCCCTAAAATGACCGAAAACATTCCGTACAAAGTCCCGAATACCAATACCAATTGTTTCATCCGATTAATTTTGAACGAAAGATAAGGCAGAATTTTTTAGGAAGAGAATGAAGTTTGTCACGACTTCAACAGAAATAAGTTATCCGCTTGATTTTTATTCTTATTTAGATTAATTTTAATTAATATATTTGTGGCTTAGTTAAATTTAAATGAAGTTTCCAAAAACAATTGCACATCTCAAAGCAGGCCAACTTGCAAAAATTTCAGGATACGCCACGGAAGAGATTCCGGTAAAATTATATGAATTGGGGCTTTTGCCCGGTTCCAAAATCATCCTCAAAAAAAGACTTCCTTTTGGCGGCCCTTTGTGCATTCAAATGACTGAAAATAAAAATTTAATTGCTTTAAGAAAGTCCGAGGCGCTTTCCCTCTTAATTGAAACTGCCTGATGAACGGTAAAAAAGTTGCACTGATTGGGAATCCCAATGTTGGAAAATCTTCTCTGTTCAACCTGCTGACCGGGCTTCGCCAAAAAGTGGGTAATTACCCCGGCATGACGGTCGAAAAAAAAATCGGATTCTTCAGCAATGGCTCGTTCAAATACCAACTGATTGATTTACCTGGTACTTACGGGATTTATCCGACTTCCTTAGACGAACAAGTGGTAACCGATGTACTCAGTGACCCGGCTCATCCGCAACATCCGGATTTGGGTATCGTAGTCGGGACGCCCGATAACCTCAAAAGAGCCATATTACTTTACCAACAAGTACGTGAACTGGGTATCCCGGCGCTCTTTGTCGTCAATATGATGGATGAAGCAAAAAAAATCGGAATCAATATTGATTTTGTTGAATTGGAAAAAACACTGGGAACCAAAGTCATAGCAACCGATGCGAGAAACGGAAACGGGTTAAATGAACTGAAAAATGCCTTGGAAGCAGAAGTAGAATCCTATACCTTCAATTACCAAATTCCTGAAAATTTTTCCGAAAAAATCAATTTTATCCAAAACCGGTTTTCGTTCGAAACCGACTATCGGGCTTGGCAAGCTTTGGCCCAAAATAATGTGAGGCATTTTTCTCCTGACACCCAAAGAGAAATCGAACAGTTCAGGCAGCAGGAAAAAATCATTTCAAAAAGATTACAAGTCAAAGAAACCATTGACCGTTATGGTTTGATTGAGAGTCAATTGGATAAAATTGTTTTGCGGACTCCAAACAACCGAAAATCCTTCACCGAAAAGCTGGATCATTTACTTATTCATCCATTTTGGGGTTACATTATTTTTTCAGCACTTTTACTTTTGATGTTCCAAGCTGTTTTTGCTTGGTCAGGTCCGTTCATGGATTTCATTGATGAATCTTTTGCTTGGTTGACCGGAACCGTTTCCGCTTTGCTTCCGCCCGGCCCGATTAACGGGTTACTTACGGACGGGGTGATTGCCGGGATCGGGGGAATCCTGATTTTCGTTCCACAAATTGTCATCTTGTTTTTATTCATTTCCATTATGGAAGAATCCGGTTACATGAGCCGTGTGGTTTATTTGATGGATCGCTGGCTGAAACCATTCGGGCTGAGCGGTAAGAGTGCCGTTCCCCTCATGTCCGGAGCCGCTTGTGCCATTCCGGCGGTAATGTCGGCCCGGAATATTGAAAACGATAAAGAACGTCTGATTACCATATTGGTAACACCCTTCATGACCTGTGCCGCAAGATTGCCGATTTACGTGGTCATCATCAGTCTCATCATTCCAGATAAAACCTTCCAAGGTATCAATCTACAAGGGTTGACCCTTTTTGGGATGTATGTATTGGGCGTCGCCGGTGCGCTTGGAAGTGCATGGCTATTAAAGAAAATCATCAAATCCAATTTCCAAAGTTATTTAATCATGGAAATGCCGGTATATAAATTACCGGTTTGGCGGAATGTCTTGTTGACGGTTTGGGAAAAATCCTTGGGGTTTGTTGTGGGAGCGGGAAAAGTTATTTTAGCCATTAGTGTTATCCTTTGGGTTTTAGGTTCTTTCGGAATGGGTGAAAAGTTCAATAATGCCGAACAAATTGTTACTGCCCAAAACCCTGAAATGGATGAAGTGGAACTGGAAAATGAAATCACTTCCTATCAATTGGAACATTCTTTTTTAGGTTACATGGGCCGCGCCATCGAGCCGGTTATAGAACCTTTGGGGTACGATTGGAAAATGGGGATCGGCCTGATTTCTTCCTTTGCGGCGAGAGAGGTTTTTGTCGGTACCATGGCGACGGTTTACAGCCTCGGTGATACCGAAGATGATTTGACCATACGCGAACGAATGGCCAAAGAAATCAATCCGAATACCGGAAAACCCGCTTATAATTTCGCTTCGGGAATTTCTTTGTTGTTGTTTTATGCCTTTGCGATGCAGTGTATGAGCACCATCGCGATTGTACGAAAAGAAACCGATTCCTGGAAATGGACTTTTATCCAAATGTTTTTTATGACCGGACTGGCTTATGTTGCCGCCTTGGTTGCCTACCAATTTTTAAAATAATTTTTATTTTTGGCAAAAATGAAACCTGTGAATGCGATTACGATTATAGCGGCTAAATCTGATAACAACATCATCGGCAACGAAAACCAATTGATCTGGCATATATCCAATGATTTGAAACGTTTCAAGCAATTGACTTCCGGGCATGTGGTCATCATGGGCAGAAAAACCTTCGAGTCCATTGGAAAACCGCTTCCAAACCGAACCAATATTGTCATTACCCGAAACAAGGATTGGAATTCAGAAGGGATTCTTACCGTGAATTCTTTGGAAGAAGCCATTGCCCAAGCAAAAAATACCGGTTCGGAAATATTTATCATTGGCGGCGGGAATATATATGAGCAGTCGCTGCATCTTGCAGATGTGCTGGAAATCACCGAAGTACATCAGGTTTTTGCTGGTGATGCTTTTTTTCCTGAAATTAATTCGAATGAATGGAAAGAGGTATTCCGCCAAGATTTTGTAAAAGACGAAAAAAACCAATATGATTATTCCTTCGTCAGGTATGAGCGAATTTAAGGCTTAAGAGGGCGTTGCCAAACAGGTGAAAGGATAGTAGGGCAGATTTCGGACAATCGTATACAAAAAAATCAAGCCTACAAGAACCAATGCCATTTTCCCGGAAAACCAAAAATTCTTCGGATAACCGGTTCCGTAAATGAAATCGCGGATCGCATAGATGATTAGAACGATAAAATAAGGTGTCAGCAATACCAAAAAAGCATTGTAACGAACGGCTTTTATTAAATCCAAATGAAGCAAATGGTGCAGGGAGCGTTGGCCACCGCATCCCGCGCAATCCCATCCGGTGAGGTTTTTGAAAGTACAACTCACGAAAAAGTTTTCTTTCTGAGTGGGGTTATTGAAATAAAAGTACAACAAAACTGCCGCGAGAATCAAAATTCCCGCGGCAGCCATGTATTTTCTTTTGGTTTGAAATGAATTCAAATTATTGACCAAATTGGTGTTGGTAATTTTCGATCATTTCCATGTAACCGTCTGTTCCCATAATGGCTACCATAATCATGTTCAGGATGATTCCTAAAACGCCCAATCCGATGGCAATATAAGCCAGCAAGCGCGCATTTTTGGCAGAAGATGCCGCACCGGGATAATCGCCGGCGTTGAATTTTGAATTCACCTGTGTAGAAAAAACGATGGCTATGATTCCCACAATCAGTCCTATACAACAAGGTGAGCAAATGCCTAATACCGTCCCGAAAATAGCGAGCACAAGGTGGTTGGGCGGTTGTTGCGTGGTATTGTCAAAGGCAGAAAAATTGTCTTGATTTTCCATAAATTAGTTTTTAGATTTAACTTAGGCTAATGTAATATTTTTTTTAATGCGCAGCTTTAATCTCTTCCGGATTATGTTTATGCCTGAACATCAGTCCAAATAAAACCGTTACCACCAAAGCGTAAACAGCAAATACCAACCAAATTTCTTTCCACATTTTATTGCCCGCCGCATCTAAGAAATAGGCCTGAATCATCCAACCGCTGACCAAACTGCCCAAAACGGCACCGAAACCATTGGTCATCATCATGAACAAACCTTGGGCGGACGAACGGATTTTGGAACTGGTTGTCGTTTCTACAAATAAGGAACCTGAAATATTGAAAAAGTCAAACGCCATCCCGTAAACGATACAAGACAGGATAATCAGCATCAAACCCAATCCTTCCGGTTCGCCAAAGGCAAATAATGCAAACCGCAAGACCCAAGCGAACATACTGATGAGCATCACCTTTTTGATACCGAATTTATTCAGGAAAAAAGGAATCGCCAATATGAATAAAGTTTCAGAAATCTGTGAGATGGACATGATGATGGTCGAATATTTTACCACAAAGGAATCTGCATATTGCGGAATTTTTTCAAAGTCAGACAAGAAAGTGTCACCATACATATTGGTCAGCTGTAATGCCGCTCCGAGAAACATGGAGAAAATGAAAAACAAGGCCATTTTGTAATTGGCAAATAATTTAAAAGCGTCTAATCCGAGCATTTCAACCCAGGTTGCATTCTTGGAAATGTCTTTCGGCGGTGGACATTTTGGCAATGTAAAAGAATAAATTCCCAATAGAATCGCAAAAATACCCGCGATATAAAATTGGCCTTCCAAGGCTTTATTTCCTGATAAATTCGTTATCCACATCGCAACGATAAATCCGACCGTTCCCCAAACACGGATGGGCGGAAAATCTTTGATAACATCGTAATTGTTCTTTTTCAATAAAGTATAAGAAAGGGAATTCGAAAGGGAAATGGTCGGCATGTAAAAAAACATGGCTGCCAGCATCGCCCAGAAAAAGGTTTGAGGATCTTGAACCTGAGCAATGTAAAACAAGGACACACCATATAAAATATGTAAAATCCCATATAAGCGTTCCAAATTCATCCATTTGTCGGCAATAATCCCCGTTAAGGCGGGCATTACGATAGAGGCAATCCCCAAGGTAGAAAAGACTGCGCCGAATTCCGATCCGCCCCATCCTTTGTTTTGAAACCAATAAACCCCAATGGTAATCAGCCAAGCTCCCCATACAAAAAGTTGAAAAAAGCTCAGTACGGTCAGTCGTAGTTTTATAGACATAAGTTTTTATGTAGTATTAAATTTTCAGCGTTTATCTAATTCGTCGCGGAGTCTGGCCGCCAGTTCATAATCTTCGTTTTTGACGGCTTCTTTCATTTCCTTTTGCAACTCTGCTTTGGATTTATTTGAAAAATCGAATCTTTTTTCCTGACGGGCTACTTCCTGTTCAATTTCACGGATGGCCGATGAAATATTTTGTTCTTCCTTTTCTTGTACTTCCAGATGGATTCCCGCCTTTTCCATCACCGAACTCAGCGCGTAAATCGGTGCGCCGAAACGAATGGCCAAAGCAATCGCATCCGAAGTCCGGGAGTCGATTTCCTCTTCCTGGCCGTCTTTGCCCTCGAAAAGAATGTTCGAATAAAACACGCCGTCCTCCAGCTTATGGATGAAAACGCCCTTGACATGGAATGAAAATGCTTTTCCAATTGAAACAAATAAATCGTGCGTGAGCGGGCGTGGAGTGCGGATGTCTTTTTCCAACGCCAAAGCAATGGATTGAGCTTCAAAGCTTCCGATGATGATGGGTAATTTCCGGTCACCCAGTTCTTCTTCCAGAATCAGGGCATAGGCCCCCGTTTGGGTCTGGCTGTACGAAATACCTTTTATATTCAATTTTATCAAATTATCCATCAGTCTGTAAATCTAATAAAATCTACAATTTAGGAAAATTATTTTCAACATTAAAATCCAAAATTGTCAATTCATTTTCATTCCCAAAATACCACGCACGTAAAAACGAAAAAAGCCGCAAGGGTATGCGGCTTCTAAACTTTTTTATAATGATTTATCCTTTGAATTTCCTCAATTCCTCATTGAGTTTCGGAACGATTTCAAACGCATCGCCTACGATTCCATAGTCGGCCGATTTGAAGAAAGGCGCTTCCGGGTCTGAATTGATCACCACAATGGTTTTGGAAGAATTCACTCCGGCAAGGTGCTGGATGGCTCCTGAAATACCCACAGCAATGTACAATTTTGGCGCAATCGCTTTACCGGTTTGTCCTACGTGTTCTTCATGAGGTCTCCAGTGGATGTCCGCAACCGGTTTTGAACAAGCAGTTGCAGCACCTAATATGTTTGCCATTTCCTCAATCATTCCCCAATTTTCAGGGCCTTTCATTCCGCGTCCGGCAGAAACCACGATTTCCGCTTCTTTCAGGTCGATTTTATCGGAAGACTTTTGTTCTACTTTGGTAACTTTTACCTTGGCATCTGCATCACTCACAGATACGCTGGCGGTTTCTTCGGTTCCCGATACCGGGTTTTCTTTCAAACCGAATGCATTCTGCAATACGGTTAAAACTTTTGGGCCACCTGTCACTTCAATAGTTTCGATTCCTTTTCCTGAAAAAGCTTTTCTGTCCGCTGTAAACGGAGAAACATTAGAAGGAGCAGCAATCAGATTGGTAACCAAAGTTGCGTTGGTTTTGAGTGCCAAAAGCGGAGCAATCGTTGCACCGTCATTGGTTGAAGGAAGAACGATGGTTTCGCCGTCATTGAGTTCAGCCAAAACTTTTGCATAAGCATTGGGTGAAAAGTTTTTCAAAGCATCATTGGAAACTTTTAAAACTTTGTTTGCGCCGTATTTATATAATGAATCGGAAGAATCTGTTACGTTGATTGCAACCGCAGTCACGGTGTCCCCCGATTTATCTGCAATGGATTTGGCGTAAGAAACCGCTTCAAAAGCTGCTTTTTTATATTGTCCGTCATGGGATTCCGCATATACTAAAATTGCCATTTTGATTTTGTTTAAAGGTTAATTAAATAACTTTTGCTTCTTCGTGTAAAAGCCTTACGAGTTCAGCCACATTGTCTTTGTCAATGAGGGTTACGTTTCCTCTTGAAGGGGGTTTTACATATCCGACTACTTTCAGTTTGGATTCGGTTTGCTCTGCTTCAACTACATTCAAAGGTTTGGTGCGTGCAGCCATGATTCCGCGCATATTCGGGATTCTGAGTTCGGTTTCTTCCACCAGTCCTTTTTGGCCGGCGATTACCAACGGGAATTCTCCGGAAAGGGTTTCTTTCCCGCCGTCAATTTCCCGAACGGCTTCTACCGAAGTCCCGTTTACCGTTAATCCGACACAGCCATTGATGAATCCGTAATCCAGCAATCCTGCTACTAATCCGGGAACTGCACCACCATTATAATCAATGGATTCTTTACCGGTCAGGATTAAATCATATCCGCCTTCCTTTGCGACTTTCGCGATTTGGGTAGCTACGAAAAAGTGGTCACGGGCATCCGCGTTTACACGAATGGCGTCATCCGCACCGATCGCAAGTGCTTTTCTCATCACCGGTTCCACCGAAGCATCGCCTACCGTAATTACGGTAATTTTGGCTCCCTGCGTTTCTTGTAATTGAACCGCTCTGGTAAGACTGAATTCATCATGTGGGTTGATAACGAACTGAACTCCGTTTTTGTCAAATTCCTTACCGTCGCCGGTAAAATTTATTTTTGCGGTAGTGTCGGGGACACTACTGATACATACTAATACTTTCATTTTCTATAAATTTAATTGTTTTGGATCCAAATCTAAACAAGAGAAATGGCAGCCATTTTTTATTTATGTGAATTAGAATTTAAAGTCTGTAAATTTAACAAAAATACGTACTATGCACGCATAACAACCGCAAGATTTTTGTCATTAATCGCCAATTTTATCCACTTGGTTTTTCAATTCTTCCTTTTTATATACATATTGCGTAATCAAGATACTGAATTCATACAAAACCCAAAGTGGAAGCGCGGCGATGATCATACTCATAAAGTCATTGGGCGTAATGATGGCGGCAATCGTCAAAATGACTACAAAAGCATGTTTGCGGTATTTTTTCAGGAATTTGGGGGTAAGAATTCCCGCTTTGGCTAAGAAATATGCAAAAACCGGAAGCAGGAAAACAATCCCCATTCCGAGCAGGGTCTGGACAAACAGGGTGATGTAGCTCATCAGTTTCCACTCATTTTGTACGCCAAAAGGATTATAGGTAAACAAAAACTGTGTGGAGAGCGGAAGCAAAAGGTAATAACTGAAAATAATTCCGGCTAAAAAGAAAAAGGTAATCGCTAATACGGTTCCGTTCGTGTATTTTTGTTCGTTTTCGCTCAGCCCGGGTTTTATGAATCTCCATATTTCCCAGACGACATAAGGGATTGCGACAATTAAGCCACAAACCAAAAC
>JAEZDQ010000093.1 GCA_023433225.1 Bacteroidota bacterium
GGCATAGTTCGGATAGGCTGTTGTAATGATGACCGCAGGCGGGTTTTCTAAGGTTTTCAGAAAGGAAAGCCCCGAGAGTTCGGGCATTTTGATGTCGAGGAAAATCAGGTCAACGGGTTCCGATTCCAGCATTTCCATCGCCGGAAGCGGATTGGGAAAACTCCCCCGGAACACCAGTCGCGGTACTTTGGCGATGAAATTCTCCAGACCTTTACGGGCCAAGGGCTCATCTTCGATTAGGATACAGTTCAAATTCATATTAATTGGATCATAAGTTTAACTTTGAATCGATTCCCTTCTTCCCGGATTTCCAATTGGCTCCGGTTCGGGTACAACAATTCCAGTCTTCGTTTGACGTTGGCAATCCCCAAGCCGCCTGCAGGTATTTCATTTCGGGAAGAAAAGCTGTTTCTAACGGTAAACTCAAGCCAATGCCCCGGTTTTTCCTCCATGTTGATTTGGATGAAATTAGGCGTGCCCGCTTGCCTCGACACAAATTTAAAGGCATTTTCCACAAAGGGAATCAGCAGCAGGGGCGAAATGGTATATGGGTCAAAACACCCTGTTTGGGTGAATTCTACCGAAATGTCTTCATTGTTCCGTATCCTTTCCAGGTCCACATAGTCTTTTAAGAAGTTGATTTCCGCATTCAGGCTGGTTTCTTCCATCGAACAATCATACAATTGGTAACGCAACAAATCGGAAAATTTAATCAATACTTCCTTGGAACGTTTCCGATTGCCGTCAATCAGGAAGTAAATGCTGTTGAGCGCGTTGAACAGAAAGTGCGGATTCAGTTGTGCCTTCAGGAAGCTAAGTTCCGACTCTATTCGTTTCCGTTCAATAATCTGGCTTTGCTGTTCTTTTTGGATGTAATATTCAATCAGGATGACAATTAGGAACAAAAGGGATGCTTGGGTATGGCTAACGAGATTGGTGAGTAAATGAATCGAAGAATTGAACAGGTTCAATACTTTTTCGGGCTGGATGATTTTGATGTACCCCCAGGAAATGACCACATTTAACAGCGAGGAAATCAAAAGTGAAAGAACCACACCCAATGTGAACTTTCCGAATTTCCGTTTGTAGAAGTACTTCGGGAGCAAATAATAAATGATGAAATACACACAAAGCATTTTGGCTCCAATGCCCGTAATGAGATCGGGGATATCAAAAACACTGTTGCTTCGGGTAAGCCGCTGGTTGTGCCAGTATTCAAAAGTGGTATAAATCCAGTAGAGAATATGCAGGATTTTATACCGGGAGAAAAATAAATAGACCTTCTTCATGGCTTACAAATCTAAGTTTTTCAGGATAACCATTTCAATAAGTTTGATTAAAAGCCCAATTCTCTTGACCAAGCCGCACCATTACATTTGCAAGTTTATAAAGGAAAAGTTCAGCTTAATGTAATAAACTTGTTTACACTTTCTTTTCTAAATACATTTGATCAGGACTAAAAATAATACAATGAGAAATATTTATACTTTCTTAATGCTGATCTCGGTAAGCCTGTTTGCACAAGCCCAGTTACCGGACTGTACTAAATCTGAATTCTATGCCGTCGGGAATGCCGGAGACGAATGGGGGCGTGTCACCATGAAGTTCAACCTGGAATCTCCAACAGGCCCGGTCAGCTACAACGGCTCAACGCAAGCGGTTGTGGATATGGCTCCAGATGGGCCGTTTATTCCCAATTCTGCTCAATTTCCCAATCCAATGGGCCTGGCGATCTCCGATTTCGGGGAAGGGCCACAGTTTTATGCTTCCACCATGAGTTTTGCAAACGACATATTTCAGGTTGCCAAATACGATGGAACCAACTGGGATGTCGTGATACCGGAAATCTTCAGCCACCAGATAGGAGGAAGGGGACAGCATCTTTACCTGCAAACCCATCCGATTGCGGGTCATGTGGAAACTGATATCATTTACCATTTTGACGGACAAGAAGTAGTGATGATCAGGGAAAGCCAGGGCGATGACGACCGGATTATTGCTGCGGATATTGCGGTAGATGAAAACGGCAATGCGTATATATTTACAGGGAACGTGGTAGAAAGTCCGGGCGTAGCAGATACTTTGCACATCATCAACCCAGAGGGTGAAACCCTTGCAGAATATCCCGTCAACCTATCGGTCATGGGTTCTTCCGGTGCTTTTTTCATGTATGATACGCTTTACCTTTTTTTCGGCCCATACAATTACTTGGTTCCGGTTCAAGTCATCGACAATCAGGTGATAGTGGGTAACCAGATTCCGGTTCCCAAGGTATTCATTGAAACCGTATTTGGCCCGAACGGTACTTTTGATGTCTTTTTCATGGCTCTGGATGCAGATGCCTGTTACACCGATAACCTTTCAGCCAATGAGGTTTTTATGCTCAGGAAATCTATGGTTTACCCCAATCCGGTAAAGGATAAATTATTCTTTGAGTCTGATGGATTGATTGATAGGATTGAAGTATTCAATATGGCGGGCAGCAGCATGTTTACAAAAGAACTGAGAAAACATTCCGGTGAAATTGATGTGAGATTTCTTCCGGCAGGAACCTATTTACTCAGCATAATCTCAGGAGGTAAAATAATGGAAACACACAAATTCATCAAACAATAGACAGGGTCCGGAGATTTCTAAATCACAAGTACCGTTTGTTTTAAACCTTGCTGGACACAATTCCAGAAGAAGTTAAAGAACGAACGGTCTTGGTTCCGGGTGACGGTTTCGATGCGCACTTCATTGTATTGGTCCCGGGTGTTGGATTTGACCAGAAAATTACCGACGGTGGATAGCACTTTACGGACTTTTCCGGTGTCCTTGTTGTAAAGGGTAACCTTCAAATCATCGTATTTGATACCAAAATCCCCGGAGGCATTGAGGTCGTTTCCGGTAAAATTAAAGCGCACCTCCTGCATATTCCCCTCTACCGTTGCGTGCATATAAGGCCTCACAAAGGGCGTCATTTTCCGGGCATCAAAGCTGAATATGCTTCCTTTGATGTTGAATTTTTCAGCCCGGTTCATTGGATTGAAAGTCCAGACCGCCACCAGCCGGGAATCGTTCATGAAATTGGTTTTGATGTCCGCCCTTACATCGGGAAGGCTTTTTCTTTTGTAACCGCTGTAGATGTTGTCGATTTTCGCATTGAAATTGCCGAAACTGAGTTTCCCCGCTCCGGAACTGCTTTCGGTTTCTTCTTCATACACCAGTTTGGAATTCTTCAAATCCAGCCTTTTGACTTCCAGTATAAAGGACAAATCGCGCAGCATTTTGCTGTATAGTTGTTTCTTTTTCGGGTCATCGGACGGGATTTTGCTGCGGTAAATATTGGCATCCGCTTGGTCAATTTGGATTTGTGGTGATTTAATGAAAAAGTCTTTTCCGGTAAATCCCCAGTCCAAATCGGAAACCGCAACCTTATCAGCGGAAATCGTATAGAGGTCTTTTTCTTTTTTGAGTTGTCGGACAAATTGCCCACGGGAAATCTTGGGTTTCATCTCGAAATTTCTTAAACTAAAACTTTGGCCATCGAGCAATAAATTTTTGGCTTTCAATGAGTAAACTGCATCAGGATTATAATCCAAAGCAGCAGCGGAAATTTTTAGTTTTTCATATGTCAAAGGGATTTGCTTTGAAAAAGTTTCGGGCGATATGCGGATGTTTTCCATTTGGAATGCAATATCCCGGACTTGGAGCAAATTGCGGTTGTCGGATTGGTTCAACCGGTATTGACCCTTGTTGATTGCTATGTTTTTGATTTCAATGAAGTCTTGAAAATGAATGGTTTCTCCAGTTTTGTTTTGTGTTTTCTTTGCCCCGGAATAAGTAGTGACCAATGGGTTGTTTAAAATGATATTTTCTAAAGTCAATTTTTGGTTGGGTACATTTTGGATTTGATCGATTTGTAAGTTGATGTTTTGAACCGCCAATGAATTCCCGATTTTCAGTTTTGAATCCTTGATTCTTATTTTTTCTATGCCCAATTTAAAAGGAATCAGGTTGCCCAAGGAATCCTTTTTCCGGCCGGGAAGGGGCGGATGATTTCCAATCTGAACATCGATGGAATCAAAGTTGAGCAACCGGGCGGTGAAATAAAACGCATCTTTTTCGCTAAAACCCCAGTCCAATCCCGAAAATGAAACATTGGGTGCTTGGACTTCCGGCAAGATCCGGTAAGGTATGGAATCGGCTTTGGCTTTATTTTCATCGGAATAAATTTTAAAATCTTTTAAAGCAAAAAGATGGTTGTTGGCTTTCAACTGATTTGCCTTTAACACTTGAGAAGGATTCAGGCGAAAAAAAATACTGTCACTGCTGATTTCAAATGATTGATAAAGAAACGGGATGTTTTTTTCCAAAGTCCGTTCGGAAAGGTTGACCCCGCCGATTTCTATATTGATTCCTTTGATTTCGGATTGTTTATTTTGGTTGGAATCAACGGTTTTGAAAGTTCCGTTATTGATTTCAAAATTATGGATGTTGATTACGTTTCCGAGTTGGGAACTGTGTATAACGCTATCCGGTCCTTCAGAATCCATTAAGGTCACATCCGGCTCGTTGACTTGAAGGCTGTAAGCATCCAAATCCTTTTTGGTCAATAGTTTGATGAAATTGACCCCGATGATTTTGACCTCATCCACTTTCGCGCTGACGGCCAATGGAATCGGTTCGGCATAATCTTTTTTGGGCTCGATGGAAACACCCCGAATGGCAATGCTACTGTTGAAAAGCGAAAATTGCAGTTCAGAAAATCTGAAGTCATAAGCGGTATCGTTCCGTTCTTGGATGATTGCCGGTAATTTCGATTGAATCCAATAATTGATTCCGAAGTTGGCGAGTAATAAAAAGAGCAAGACGCCTCCAATCCAGAATGCAATTTTTTTGTAGTGTTTTCGGTGATTGTTTTTTTCGGTTAAATCTTGCATAGGTTGGGTTGGTGAAAGCTTAGTCCAAAACGCCGATCTTTCCGTCGGGCCCGGCTAAGTAAACTTTGTTGCCGTTCTTTGCCCTTTGGCATACATGGAAGCTTTCGGTAGAAATCAGATTCCAGTTCTGGCCTTTGTCGTAAGATACATCGACTCCGGAAACCCCGCAAGCGACCGCTTTGGAATGGCCGATGATGGTCACACCGCTTTTGTATCCTTTTGGTGCGGTCTCGGGAATGCGAAATACGGGTTTGTTCTGGCGGTCATAGTCAAATACAAAAATATTGTTGTGTGAAGAATCGGGCTGAAGGAAATCTCCCCCAACGATGATTCCATAGTTTTCAAAAGTCGAATAATCCATGCTGTTCGCCCCGGCGGTTTCCGAGTGTTTCTTGTCCAAAGGATGTTTGAAAAAGGGTTGGGAATTCATAATCAGGTGAGAAGAAGCGCCTGCTGAAACCATTAAGGAAACGGAATCATTGATCAATTTGATGTTGCCTCCGCTTGCCGCAAAGAAGGATTCTCCCGAATTCAGGTGCGGGTATTGATCCGTAGCGGAAACTTTTTCCCATAATTCGCCTTTGTTTTTGGTAATGAGCATATAAGGTTGACCATGGGCAGGAGTACCGATGAGTACACCCAGGTTTTCATTTCTTTCATAAAAATCCATGGAATTGAAAAACACATTCGGCGATTCGTCTTTGAATACTTTGTACCAAGTGTTGCCACCGTCTTTGGTCTTTAAAATCACTCCCGGAGAGCCGACTGCCATGATGACTACGGTTTTGTGATCCCAAGCATGGATGTCCCGGAAATCCCGGTCTTCATACCCTTTTGGGCTGACCCACTTCATGGTTTTACCGCCATTGAAACTCATCCCAACCGTACCCTTGGTTCCGGAAACCCAAAAGACACTGTTGTCCAATACGGCTAAGCCCCGGAAAGATACGTCTGATTTCTCTTCATTCAAAGTCCTTAATTGTTGTGCGTTTACGAATAGCCCAAACACAAGCAGTACCCAACTGAATTTATACATTTTCATACCAAAATATTTTATTAACCATTAAAGTGTTGTCTTACACTTTCTAAAAATTCATTTAAGCGATTTAAACTTTTTCTTACTTCGGTTTGGTTTTTAATGTTTTTGGTTTGGTTGTGTTTATGTTAAGGCCTTTATTGCAAAGGTTTGATGATTAAAATCCCGTCGGCCATGACCGATTCCACACTGATGCGGGTTCCTGTTTTTATGTCGTGGTCAAAGTCGGTGATCGCATCCATTTCTCTCAAAGTTCCGCTTACTGAAACTTGGACTTTTCCGATTTTTGATCTTTTTCTGCCTACTTCCATGTTTACTTCTCCTGTCGAATTCAATGCGTTTTTAAATTCCAATGTTCCGCCTTCTTTCATTTTGTTTATGTAATAAAACAAAGCCGTCATTATACCCATCATCAATAAGCCGCAAAGAATAGCTAATGAGATGGAGGTCGTCAAATTATAGTTTTGATACAAACTTGCAATTCCGACCCAACCAAAGATAGTGAAAAAAGCAATACAATTCTCAAATCTGAAAAATCTTATTTTAATTCGGCCGTTTTCTTTGGGATTTCTTTTAAATAAAGAACCCAAAATGGAAAATAAGAATACCACCGTAAATACAACGGCTATTATCCAAAATATTTTTTCAGAGAGCGTTAGTGTACTGATCCACTCAATCATAAGCTTTTTTTACCTCCTTTGAAGAAGCAAGATAAGCATAACCTTTAACATTTCAATAGTATTTCTTTAACCAAAATTGTTAAAGTTATGAGATACTCCTGCAGCATCCAACATAAGGGCATGAATATCAGTGTTTTTAACGAAAGGCTTCAGTCGTTCACTCCCTGGACCCATCATGGCCATTTCTACATAATCGGCAGAATGATCCATACTGATCCATCCTATGGAGTTGTTTTTCTTTTGCATTTCAGAAAAAGCTTGAAACGGCAGTTTTCTGTAATTGTAAAGTCCTTCTTCTTTTTCCAATCCATGGTAGAAGGATTGAATGTACACCGATTCTTCATCTGTGAGTACAAAACCATTGACTTCTTGAACCAATTCGCGAATTTGTTGGGTTGAGAAATCGGCATCAATCCGGTTGAGCAGCCATTCATTGGTTTGGGTATATTTTCCTATACTATCAAAACCCTCGTTGGCAGCCTTTCCATAAATTACCCCTGGATTGGCATTTCCATGATCCGTAGTGATGATAACTAATGTATCGTTGTTTCTTTCTGCGAAATCGACCGCTACCTTGATGGCTTCGTCAAAAGCAATCTGGTCATGGATCAAGGCGCTGATATCATTTGCGTGTGCGGCCCAATCCACCTTTCCGCCTTCTATTTGCAATACAAAACCTTCGGGATTTGACTGCATGCAATTGATGGCCTTTTGGCTCATTTCTGCCAAGGTGGGGATTTTTTTCTGTAATTCTTTCGAAGAATTCCAGTCTAATGTAAAAGGAAGCGCATCATGGTCGAAAACACCCAATAAAGGTTTGTCGGAGGGAACATTCAACATTTCGCTGCGTGAATGTACTACTTGGTAACCTTTATTTTGGTAAGCTTCAAACATGTTTTTGCCATCTTTTCTTTTTTCGGAATGAAAATATTGGTCTCCGCCGCCCAATAGAACATCAAATTCCTGTTCCAAATAAGTTTCAGCAATTTCAGCTTGGGCGTTTCGGCTTTTGTTCCAAACACAAAATCCCGCCGGTGTGGCGTGGGTCACGGGAACAGTGGTTACGCAGCCCGCTTTTTTGCCCGCCTTTTTGAATTTTTGCCAGATGGGCAATATTTCTTTTCCTTCGGGACTAATGTTGAGCGAACCGTTTTTCACGCGTACTCCTCCTCCGAATGCGGAACTCGCGGCGGCGGAATCGGTCACGATGGAATTGGCCGAGGCCGTGTCCATCAAAGCCCGGCTCATTCGATTCTCTTTATAGAGTTGTATCCAATGAGAACTTTTGCCGTGTAAGCGCGACAGGTATAAATCCGCCATGTTGAGCGTTCCCGTACTCATTCCGTCGCTGATGAGCATGATGATGTTTTTAGCCGTACCGCCTTTGTTGACATATTCCGGTTCGCGACCCAATAGGTCTATCGGTGAAAGCAAAGCAGCACCCGCAGTGGCCAAACTGCCGTACCTGAAGAATTTCCTTCTGTTCATCTCAATGAAATTTCCGGCAATTTAATGGTTTTACAAAACTTCCCTATTAAATTAACATCAAACAAAAAGGAAACCTGAGCGATAAAAGACTTAACATTTATTAACACCGGCAGCTGAAGCGGATTTCTTAATTTTGGGGGTTGAAATTTTAGGAATGCGGTTGGCAATATTTTTTATAATTGTTTTGGTGGTGGAATGGTATGCTTTTCAGGCTGTTCGCACTGCATTTGACCACCGATGGATAAGCCGAATTTATGTATTCATTTCGGTTCTTGCAGCCGGTTATTTGATTTATTCCATTACCGGATTCGACAGAACCCAAGGCCAAAATGCACATACCTTGCTCACGTTGGGCATATTCTTATTGATATATGTTCCTAAACTCTTCTTGGCAATTTTCCTTTTGGGAGAAGATATTTTGCGGTTATTCGTAGGTTCTTATCAGTATTTCAGCCAAAGTAAAACTTCACCTGAATTTCTACCCGAGCGGCGAAAATTCCTCAGTACATTGGCCTTGGGTGTGGCAGCCATCCCTTTTGCTTCTTTGATATATGGCATTTTCCAAGGACGGTACAATTACAAGGTTCTCAAGCAGCAATTGTTTTTCAGTGATTTGCCTGATGCTTTTGACGGGTTCAATATCCTTCATATTTCCGACATCCATTGCGGGAGTTTTGACAATCCGGAGAAAATTCAATACGGCATCGATTTAATCAACCAACAGCATTTCGACTTATTGGTATTTACCGGAGACATGGTCAATACACACGCTACAGAAATGGACGATTGGCTGGAGATGTTTTCGGCAATCAAGCAACCCCGGTTCGGGAAATATTCAATTTTGGGTAATCATGATTACGGTGAGTACATAGACTGGCCGACGCCGGCACATAAACGCGCCAATTTCGAAGCGATCAAAGGAATTTTCCCTAAAATTGGTTTTGATTTATTATTGAATGAAAAGGTGAAATTGAAAAAAGACAACACGGAAATCCATTTGGTCGGGGTCGAAAACTGGGGGAGAGGTTTCAAAAAATTAGGGGATTTGGAGAAGGCCGCTGACGGATTGGGTGAAAAAGACTTTAAAATTTTGCTGACCCACGATCCTTCGCATTGGGATTTGCAGGTCAAAGACCATCCGCTGAATTTTCAGCTTACTTTATGCGGCCATACCCATGGTATGCAGTTCGGTATAGAGATTCCTGGATTTATCAAATGGAGTCCGGTTCAATACATTTATAAATATTGGGCGGGATTGTACAAAGAATTGGAACGCTATATTTATGTCAACCGAGGATTCGGCTACCATGCTTATCCGGGTCGGGTCGGGATTTGGCCGGAAATTACTTTAATTGAACTCAAAAAGAAATGATTTAGTATTTTTGGCCCATGAATTCATTTACAGAAGAGAATTATTTGAAAGCGATGTTCAGCTTGGCCGAGAAATCAGGGGAAATCACCGTCAATGACCTGAGCAAAGCATTGAAGATTAAAATGCCGACGGTTAACAGTATGGTGAAACGGCTTGCAGCAAAAGGTTATATCAACTACCAATCTTATAAACCCATCACCCTTACCGAAGAAGGAAGGAAGACAGCCCTGCTCATCATCCGAAAACACCGGTTGACAGAAATGTTCTTAGTCGAAAAAATGGGTTTCGGATGGGAAGAAGTCCATGAAGTGGCTGAGCAAATCGAACACATCCATTCGCCTAAATTCTTTGCCAAGATGGACGAAATCCTCGACTATCCTACCGTTGACCCACATGGTTCACCCATTCCCGATAAAAAAGGCAATATCCATTTGAAGAATTTCAATCCGTTGAGCCATTTCCAAAAAGGAGATCAATTGAAATTGGTTGCGGTGACCCATTCGAACGATGAGTTTTTAAAATTCCTGAATTCCAAGAACCTGCAATTGGATACATCCCTTGAAATTTTAGACAAGGAGTCGTTTGACCAAAGTATGACGGTTTCTTATAATGACCAGAAAGTGACGCTGAGCGAGAAGGTTACGGAGAAATTGCTGGTTGAAAAAATATAATATGAAAACAGTCCTTTCCGTTTTTCTATTGGGTTTAACTCAAATTATAGCCGCACAGCTCATTGAAGCAAAAGCCAAAACCCTGAGTATGTATGTTGTTTTCACCGGACAAGAAACAGAATTTCTGGGAAGCAGCGATTCCGACAACCGGTATGTTTTCAACTTGAATGAAAAAATGGCATTTGAAAATCCGGGACCTGATTCAAACCCCATTCAAATCCTTCGGTTCCAACAATTGGAAAATGGGAATTACCAAATTTATTTGGAAAATAAAAACGATCAAAAAGACATTGAGCTACTCATTGATTTGATTGAAAAGAAATTACATTTTTGGGTCGAAAACGACGACAAAAATATGATAAAGCTCGAATACACTTTGGCGGATTTAACCTTAACACCCTAAGATGTTTACCCAAGACACCATTTGCGCAACCGCAACGGCACAGGGTGTGGGAGCCTTGGGCATCATTCGCGTGTCGGGGAAGGAAGCGTTTTCCATTGTAAACACAGTTTTCAGTGGGAAGGATTTAAACCAAGCCGAATCGCATACCGTTCATTATGGATTTATAATGGGTCGAAATGGAAAACAAGAAACCCAAGATTCGTCTTCTGAAATTTCAAATTCCGCTCAAAGTGACCGGACGGAAATCATCGATGAAGTAATGGTTTCGGTTTTTAAAGCACCCAAGACCTTTACGACAGAGGATTTGGTGGAGATTACCTGCCATGGTTCGCCTTATATCCAACAAGAAATTATTGAGGTTTTAATCCAAAATGGAGCCCGATTGGCAGAGCCAGGAGAATTTACCCAACGGGCATTTTTGAATGGAAGGATAGATTTGGCACAAGCTGAAGCCGTGGCCGATTTGATTGCCGCCGAAAACAAAGCTTCCCACAAAGTCGCGTTGAACCAAATGCGTGGCGGGATTTCGTCCGAATTAAAAGATTTACGTGAAGAACTCATCCATTTCACTGCACTCATCGAACTGGAACTGGACTTTTCGGAAGAAGATGTGGAATTTGCCAACCGGGAAGAATTGGATGCATTGATTCAAAATATCAAATTCAAAATTCAAAGCCTCCTCCAAACATTTGACTATGGAAATGCCATCAAAAACGGTGTTCCCGTCGCCATCATCGGCAAACCGAATGCAGGGAAATCGACATTGTTGAATGCATTACTGAACGAAGAAAGAGCCATTGTCAGCGACATTGCCGGAACTACCCGTGACACGATTGAAGAGACCATCTCCATCGACGGAATCAGGTTCCGTTTCATCGATACGGCCGGAATCCGGGAGACCCGTGATGAAATTGAGGCGATAGGCGTGGAACGCGCCAAGGAAAAAGTGGAACAGGCCAAAATCGTAATCCATTTGTATGAAGACGATGTGGAAATCCTTCGTAAACTGAAAGACATCTTAGCCGATAAAGTGGTTTTCAACCTTTTGAGCAAAATTGACAAAGAAGGCCATAACCGTGAACTGGATTTGGTTTCCTTGGAAAAGGAACACCCCAATTACCACCACTTCGGTTTATCGGTGAAAGCCAATACCAACTTGGACAGGTTAAAAACTGAACTGGTTGAATCCATCCGCTCGGGTGTGGATGAAGATGCGGTCATCATCACCAATATCCGCCACAAAGAAGCACTTCAAAACGCGCTGGAAGCACTCCAAAATGTTTCTTCCGGAATGAAAATGGGTTTGACCGGCGATTTATTGGCCTTCCACCTGCGGGATACACTCAAACACATCGGCTCTATCACCGGGCAGATAGAGGTGGACAGGGATATTTTGGGTACGATTTTCGGGAAGTTTTGCATCGGGAAATGACTATCAAATCTTATTGAGCATTACTAATATGATCGCTATTCCATTATGATTGAGGAAAAAATATTTTATTTAGAGGAGCTTAAAAAATATTTCCACCACAGACTAATAACGACCCAAGATTGGTAGAATTTAGTAGTTTGGAATTAACTATGATAGGTAGGAAAATTAACCTATCAATACACAACAAATAAAGGTTTTGAAGCTCAACGTTTATTTGAATTGGTTTTATTCAGTTACTTGACAGGAAATGCCGATATGCACCTGAAAAATTTTTCATTAATAGAAAACAATCTTGGGGAATACGAATTGTCTCCTGCCTATGACTTATTAAGTACAGCATTAGTGATTTCAGACGACAAAGAAGAATCTGCATTAACCATCAATGGCAAAAAGAGTAGATTGAAATTAAACGATTTTGATGCATTGGCAGAATCGTTAAAAATCAACGAAAAACCATTACATGCTATTTATAGCCGTTTCAATAAAATCTTGCCCAAATGGAGTTTATTTATCAAACAAAGTTTTCTATCCAAAGAAATGCAAGAAAATTACATCCATTTAATTACGGTAAGGCACAAAAATATATCTGGATAGTTTTCCGATTTTAAACGATATTTTCGCTTGTTTTCACAACTTTTGTCACAGAAGGAATCGATTCCAAATTCCCGATTTCACTATATTTAGATTAAAAAAACCTCCTTAAAATCGCTTTTAAAGAGGTTTGTCGGATGTTTTTTAACTTATTGGACGATTTTCATTTCATCCAACAAATAACCGGCCCCGGCGAATTTATCGATGATGAAAAGGATATAGCGCGCGTCCACCATAATATTGCGGCAGATTTCCGCGTCATAATGAAGGTCGCTCATGGTTCCTTCCCAAACGCGGTCGAAATTTAGGCCGATCAGGTTGCCGTCCTTATCCAAGGCAGGGCTTCCCGAATTGCCGCCAGTCGTATGGTTCGATGCAATAAAATTCACGGGCATTTTTCCGTTCTTTCCATATATGCCATAATCTTTTTTCCGGTGTAAATCGATCAGTTTCGGAGAAACATCAAACTCATAATCCCCCGGCTTGTATTTTTCCATCACTCCGTCCAGATAGGTGACGGCTTCGTACCTCGGTTTGCCTTCGGGTTTATAGCCGTTCACTTGGCCATAGGTCACGCGGAGGGTGGAATTGGCGTCCGGAAAGAATTTCTTTTCGGTGAAAACCTCTAACTGGGCTTTCATATAAGTCCTTTGCAACCGGTTGATTTCATTGGAAAAAGAAGTGAAACGAGGCGATACTTTTTCTTCGTAAGCCTTTTGGATAGAAGCGATTTCACGCATCAAGGGGTCGTTTACCAAAGCCTCCAAGAAGACGTCGTCATTTTGCATTGCCTGTTCCGGATCTTGCGTCAGTTTCACGCCGTTGATTTCTTTTTTGCCCGAAAGAATTGATTGGGCAAAAGTTTCTGCCGAAATAGCAATCGGTGTTTCCGGCAGGAATTCTTGGGGAACGTTTTTCTTGTAAATTTCAATCAATGCCAATGAAACTTCTTCATCCAAACCTGCATCGTAATCCTTATAAAGCCCCTTCAGGTAATTGATCAAACGGGTTTTGTAATTGGCATAATTTTCAGTTCCTTTCGCATGGATGAGTTGGTTCAATTGCAAGGCCACCCGAAAGGTTTCGGAATTCCGGTAAATGGCTTCATCAAAATAAATTTCGGCCGTTTCATACTTTTCTTTGGCGCGGTAAAGTTCATTGAAATCATGCAATAAGTTTCCGTATTCCGCTTCCCATTCAGGGTTTTGTTTAATCCTTTGGCTGAACTCCTTTTCATAACCTCGCCTCAGCTCCACCGCTCCCGACTTTTCCAAGCCCAGACTTTCACCGGTCCATTTTTTATGGTAATTGGAAATCCGCGCGTATTTAGATGCATATTTAATCCGCGTAGCATCGTCTTTCCTCATTTTTTCATTCAGGATTTTGAGTGCGACATCACGGATGCCAATCCTTGCGGGGTTAATGGTTTTCAGGGTTTGTTCCAAAGCAATGGCAGGTAAATATTCGTCCGTGTTCCCGGGGAAACCGAATACGAACGTAAAATCGCCTTCCTGAACCCCTTTGATGGATATCGGGAGGAAATGCTTGGGCTGATAGGGTACATTGTCAGCCGAATAATCCGCGGGTTTGTTATCCTTATCGGCATAAATGCGGAAAAGTGCAAAATCGCCCGTATGGCGCGGCCATGACCAATTGTCGGTATCCATCCCGAAATTCCCGATGCTGCCCGGAGGCGCACCCACCAGCCGAACGTCTTTATAGGTTTCGGTGATGAATTGGTAGTATTTATTCCCTTTGTAAAACGGACGGATAAATACGTTCTGATAAGATTCTTTGACTACGTTTTTATTAATGATTTCGCTATTGGATTTAATGAATTCCTGGCGCTTTTCCTCGGTCATATCTTCGGAAACACCTTGGAGAACAGCTTCCGTCACCTCTTTGATGTCAATGATAAAAGTAGCGGTCAGCCCGTTGTTGGGTAATTCCTCCGATGGGTTCATCGCCCAGAATCCCTTTTTCAGGTAATCGTTTTCCAGACTCGAATGCGATTGGATTTGGCTGTAACCGCAATGGTGGTTGGTTAACAGCAATCCGGTAGCCGAAATGACTTCCGAGGTACAGCCGCCGCCGAAATGCGCAATGGCTCCGTTGATGGCATCCCCGCCGGGCTGGAAAATATCGGAAGCGCCGATTTTCATCCCCATTTGTTTCATTTCTGCTTCGTTTAATTCCGTCGGAATCCACATACCACCGCCTTGTTGGGCGAATGTGAAACCAATCGAAAGAAATGTAATAAGTACAACTAATTTAAATTTCATCATTTTTAATTCAATTTCCCCAAAAATAGGGAAAATTGAGCGTTTGGGAAAAAGAGTTTTTATTTTCTCTTTTTGATTCCTCTTGAAAAAATTAAAATATTTGAAATTAATGCGAACGTTGCAACGCTGTAAGTGATGAACGGATTGACTGAAAGTAAAGTGAAAAGAATTAGAATTAGGGCATAAAGAAATGCGCTGTTTCCTACGATATTCCCCAACCTCTCCATGTTATAATTTTGGTTAACTTTTTCTTGGTTTTCCCCATAATCGTTGAATCCGGCAATCCAACTATATTTTTGATGATATTTAATTTTGTACCCGAGCCAAATCATGAGAAGAGTAAAAACAATATTAAATACAAGATAAAATATATCGTCCATTAGACTAGTCTTCATTTTTTCAAAACTACATAAAATTAAACACAAAAGGGCTTCCTTGCGGAAACCCTTTTGACAATGGGTTCAATTTATTGCTTAATCACTTTTACGGTCTGAACCTTTTTC
Source organism: Bacteroidota bacterium (assembly GCA_023433225.1). Classification (GTDB taxonomy): domain Bacteria; phylum Bacteroidota; class Bacteroidia; order Flavobacteriales; family Weeksellaceae; genus Moheibacter. Next base: position 15,384 of record JAEZDQ010000093.1, read on the forward strand.
CCGGACAGAATCCGAACCAAATACGTTCCTTTCCCGAATGAACGGAAGTCTATTTGGTTGTCTTGTACCTGAGAAACAGCACTCAATTTCCTTCCGGTCAAGTCGAAAATTTCAACGGAATCAATCCGGTTTTGGCCGGAGATATAGAGCACGTCATTTACCGGATTCGGATAGACGCTGAACAAATTCGCATTCACATCATCTACCCCTAAGAAAAGATGGACGGTAATGGCCAACAATCCGCTTTCACACCCGTCAATGGTCTGGCTGACATAATAAGTGGTGCCATCCACCAGTTCCGTATTTTCCGGCAAAACGATGGTGCCGTCTTCATCTTCGTACCAAGTCAAGTCACCGGTTGCGGTTACTGCCAAGTCGGCCAAGGTATCACCCATGACAAAGAATTGGTCCGCATCACCTGTGGGCGCATCAGGAGCCGGACTCACTGTTACTACTACTTCTTCCAATGCGGATTCACAAACGGATATATCTCCGGTTTGAACGGTCCAGTTGTAGAAGAAATAATAAACGGTATTATTGGTGTTGGCGTTATTGATGGTTCCTCCGGTTACCGAACCCACATCTCCGATTGGATAAGGAAAACCGGAATGCTCACTGGAAAACTCCCTGACCAATGTCGGGCTTGCAGCCGCAACCAAGCGGTAAGTATTTCCGGCCTCCACCGAAAAGCTTAGTGGAACTTCAAACTGTACAGGATTGGAGGAATTCCCAGCCGGACAGGCCACGGTGGTTTCTTCCAAAACGTTCCAGTTTTCATCCAACAACTGCATCACCAAGTCACCCGGTGTTGTGGAAGCCAAATACACATCGACCGATGTGATGGTGAAATCTTCGGTGGTATCGAATGAAAGCCCCCAAGGATTGGTTCCCGGATTTACGGAAGAGCTGGAATTGGAAGCGGGTGCAACCCTCGCGCCTCCTTCAATGATTTCACCTTCGCCCGCACCGTATGACACGGCCTGAACCCAATAACTGGTGGTTTCCGTTAATCCAGGCGTTTCAAAATTATTGCCCGTATAAACCGGTGTAGTAGCCGTTTCGGAATCATACCAGTTGATTTCGTCGCCATTGGTTGAGGCGGTAAGGGTAACGCTATTTCCGCTGCAAACAAAATCGGGTTCTTCGACGTTTAACGTAGGTGTGGTACAGGCTCCTTCTTCCGCATTCAGAATAGCGAAGAACTGTGCGGAAC
>JAEZDQ010000108.1 GCA_023433225.1 Bacteroidota bacterium
GGCCACGGTGAAATCTTCTGCTGAAGCTTGGTTGGAAATGCTTCCGTTCACGGTAAAACTAAATCCGGACGGGATTTCCAAACTTCCGTTCGCAGTGACTTCCAATTCGCAGGCTTCTAAATTTTGATTCATTACAAAAACCCCGTTGATAATGGCTTTTTTGGTGAAATCCGGCAATCCGTTGCTCCAAGTCAGGCCGTCCCAAAGGGTGGTAGAAGGGCAAAATGCAGCACCGGAAACAACAATGGCAAATACTTGTGAACCATTCACCAAATTTCCTTTGTGGCTGACATTTATTTCATAATTCAAACCTTGAACAGGATTATCAATAATAACTTGCTCCACATTATCCAAGATATTATCACCTTTTGTAGCCGAAGCCGAAGGATTATTTACGTCCAATTTCCAAGGAAAATACGTCATCAATCCGTCAGAAATCCTCAAATCCAAATCATTGATCAGTTTTGGGGTTCTCTCATTGTGTGTAGTTCCAATAGAGCCTTTCGGGTCAAGCCAAACAATGGTGACTTTCAGAGGCGTTCCCTCGATTCCCCTTATAGAAAATTGATAGGTTTCGCCATTATTCAAAGTATGGTTTTCCAAAATGGAGGTTTCGTCTTTTCCCATGATTAATTCAGCGGCTTTAGCCGTATCCATCAACCCCCATCCGAATTTATAATCCGGCCCCGGCGCATCGCCGGCTTCATTAGCCGTATGAATCACCAAGGCTTTTGTAAGGTCTGACCTCAGGTAATTTCCGTATTCTTGTTCGTACAATTCTTGCAAAAGAAGGATATTCCCCGTCACTGCAGGCGCAGAAAACGAAGTTCCGCTCCAACCATAAAACTGGTTATCGGAACCTGCTCCGGGTGCGAGGACTCCTGCACCGACTGCCACTACATCCGGTTTAATCCGTCCGTCATCGGCCGGGCCAAAGCTGGTGAAACCGGTTGCAACTACATCTGATGCTTGGGTATAACGACCGTACATGAATTCAATTGCCCCAACTGTAATGATGTTCTTGGCCAATGAACTCGTTGGAATACAGTCAAATCCGGTTTGTCCGCAATCATTGGGTCGGTAAACATTATAATATGCTTCCCATTGCGCACTGGCATTCAATGCCCAATGTTGAGCTAAAGTTCCGCTCGGGCCTTCATTATTGTCATTTCCGGCAGATTTTACGATGGTGTGTTGAGGTGAATTGAATGCGATTTCATCCAAACTAGCATCATCCGCCCCGTAATATCCGAAATAAACACTTTCGGTTGTGGAAAAGCTGGGAAATCCAAACCAATACCATCCGAACCCATTTCCGTAATTCCCTTGAGACCATCCGGCCACTGCACCATAAGAATGATTTGAAACTAGGTAATCCGTATTGGCAGGATTCGCTGATTCTGCAGCTATTTCCGAAATATTATTGTCAAAATTATATGCACTTAAATTCGCTTGATAAGCCATTCCGCGGCTGTTATTGCCACCGGAATTAAACAAACCGGAACCCATCACTACGCCTGCTACTCCGGTTGCATGGTCATTCAGGCCGATGGTTTGTGCATTGGAAACCCTGCCGACCAAATCCAGATGCGAAGTACGGACATCGCCGCCATCCCAAATATAAACCTTCATGCCGTTGCCCGTTACTTGAACGCCGGGAATGGTATTGTTGTACAACAAATCTGTATTGGTTGCCAATGCTTGCCGGGAATCGGTTGTTTGGTAAAATAGCGGGCCGCCCAAAACATAGCCCGCAAAACGAAAAGCCAAATCCGCCTTTACTTCATCGGAAACATTCAACTGGGACAGAAAAACATTGAGTTCACGATTGCTTTTGGCAGTAGATTCTTCAGAAATTCTTTCCAAAACAGAAGGGTTAATTTTCTCTTGAGAAAAAATTAGACTACTCATGAACACTATCAAAAAGGTAAATTTGAGTCTCATAAAAAAAATTAAAGCATCAACAAATGTATTGATTTAACCCGTAAAATGCTACGATATAACACAAAGATATGTAGTTAATCAAACCTGTTCGGTAAAAATAGAACCTTCAATAACGAATAATTATCCTATTTAAATGAACAAAACTTAGATTAAATCCGGATTAAATTGAATTATCGCGGAACGAATCCGTAATTTTGTGCAAAATAGAAACGAATGAAATATTACGAAAATATATTAGGTACAATCGGCAATACACCTTTGGTTAAAATCAATAAAATCACCCAAGAAATTCCCGCTCTGGTCTTGGCGAAAATCGAAACTTTCAACCCCGGAAATTCGGTTAAAGACCGGATGGCTGTGAAAATGATTGAAGATGCCGAAGCAGACGGAAGATTGAAACCCGGCGGAACCATTATCGAAGGAACCTCCGGCAACACCGGAATGGGACTGGCTTTGGCCGCTATTATAAAAGGATATAAACTGATCTGTGTCATTTCCGATAAACAATCCAAAGAAAAAATGGACATTTTGCGTGCAGTCGGTGCCGAAGTCGTTGTTTGTCCGACGGATGTGGAACCCGATGACCCGCGTTCCTATTATTCGGTTTCCAAACGTTTAGCCGAAGAAACACCAAATGCTTGGTATGTGAACCAATATGACAATCCTTCCAATGCCATTGCGCATTATGAGCAAACCGCTCCCGAAATATGGGAACAAACCGATGGCAAAATCACACATTTTGTGGTGGGTGTCGGAACCGGTGGAACGATTTCCGGCGTTGCGAAATATTTGAAAGAAAGAAATCCAAACATCAAAATTTGGGGAGTCGATACCTATGGTTCCGTTTTCAAAAAATACCATGAAACCGGAATTTTTGACCAAGACGAAATTTACCCTTACATCACCGAAGGGATCGGCGAAGACATTTTACCCGAAAATGTGGACTTTGGTTTGATTGACGGATTTACAAAAGTAACCGATAAAGACGCGGCGGTTTACACCCGAAAATTGGCAAATGAAGAAGGTATTTTTGTGGGAAATTCAGCAGGTTCAGCCATCAAA
>JAEZDQ010000140.1 GCA_023433225.1 Bacteroidota bacterium
GGACAGGCCCATGCTGCAAGGAGGCAGAAAAGCAAATATGTGGAACGGGTTTTTAACATTACATCATTGACAAATTTAGAATTCTTAATCAGAGTAAAAATACCCTACGTAGGGTATTTTTTCACGTTCAGCATTTTAGGAACTTGCACTCATCCTTTAAAACACTTTTAATTTAAGCAAAATGAAAAAAACAATTACAAAGAAAATGAGTCTCCTGCTCTTAGTTTTTATCTCAGGAATTTGGGTCAGGGCCCAAGACAATGAGAGCCATTTCGGCCTGAAGGCCGGTATGAATATGGCCGGGCTTTCGGACTTGGAGCTTGGTGCAGATGCGGAACAGAAAATGCGGTTTTCCTTCGCCGGAGGTTTGTTTTTCAATCAGGAAATCAACAGTAAAAACAGCATTCATGTAGAAGCACTTTATAGCTATCAGGGAGCGGATGTCCGTTGGGAGGACGAGCCGGACGAAGTTCTCCGGATGGATTACATCACCGTGCCCGTTTATTTCCGTCATCATTTTAAAGAAAACCGGGCATTTAGTATCCAGTTAGGTGTTCAGGCCGCATTTCTGGCAAACGGACAGGTAAAAGTCACGGAAGGTACCGACAGCGAGTCGTATGAACTCAACGAGTATTTCGCTTCTAAAGGTACGGACATGAAAGTAAAAACCTTTGATTTGGGTGTAAGTGCCGGGTTGGGTTTCGGGTTTGGTATGTTTTCCACCATTACCCTGACTTATACCCATGGACTTATGGATGTTTTTGAAGGTCCCGATGCGCCGGAAGGGGCAAAAAATTACCTGATTCAGTTGGGCTTATGCATTCCACTGACTTCCAACAGTTATTGAGCACGACGAAAAGAAAATCTTACAGAAAATATAGCTAATGCATTGATTCGTCTGGCCGGATTTTGTGAGAAAAACAATAAAAGCGATAAAACAGGCTTGCCGTTTTAATAATAAAATTAGCCATATTAAAATAAATATTATGAAAAAATTTACGATTACCCTTGTCTTAATGATTGTGTCATTAACCACATTAGATGCCCAATATGCCGCTTTGGCTATCGATCAAATTGCCGGCAAACGATACGGTTGGGCGGTTGAGTATGAAACACAGTCAGAAGCAGATCAAAGAGCTTTAACCGAATGTGAAAAAAACGGAGGTGAATGCCATGTCGTCCTGCGTTTTGAAGGAGGTTGCGGAGCCTATGTTGTAGAGCGGGGCAACAACAGTTTATACGGTTGGGGAACCGCAAGCACAAAAGCGGAAGCCGAAACACGGGCTATGCAGGAAGCCCGGGCCATAGGCGGAAAAGATTTGGTCGTACGGGTGTGGGGCTGCAATGGAGGTGAGCTTTTAAATTCAGAAGAAGGAGAAGAAATGCGTAAAGGGATTTTTTATTTTCATTTTACCTATTCCGACTATTGGAAACGCGCTTTTATTTCTGACCTGATGTATGAACCGGGAATTGCAACAAAATCCGGAGGTAAGTGGACATATACCTCTGATGCCGAATCTGCACTAACGCCCAAAGCTGACCAGTTCATGGATTTTGTGGAAGAAAACCTCTATGGCTATTTAGGTGAATACAAAGACGAAGCTTACACAAGGGTATCATTGGACTGGGAAGGCATGAACGAAGTTAAAAACAATAATTCAGCACTCGACATGAGTCTTGCCGACAGAAAAAGCAGGGTCGAAAAAGGAATTCAATCCATCATTCAACAAATGGAAGACGATGGATATGAAATCATCAAGGTAAATATAAAAGATTAATCAAATTCTATAAAAATGAAAACAACAATCACCATTTTAACCCTCTGCCTGTTCATATTTGCAGGCACACAAAGCGCGCAGGCGCAGACCCAAGAAGAAACCATTGCGTGGATAAAGGAAACACTTGAAAAATATGGAGAAAAAACTTATAGTTACTATGCAGATGTGCAAGTCAGTCCATGTAAAATTAGCTGGGTTAAAGTCGATGTAGATGATGAATGGGGTATGAACATTCCTTCGGATTATTATGTCATAGACCTCAATATGGGAGGAAGCTGGAAAGCCGGTGAAAATGGCCAACACGTTGCCGCGGAATCAAGTGTAGTTAAATACTTCTCTTTTAATACTGCCATTGGAGAGTTTGAAGAGAAGGAATATATGAAAGTGAAATTTTTTCCAATCGGATCTGCTGAAAATGAACTCGCTGAACGTATGGCAAAAGCCCTCAATCATCTGGCTACCTTTTGTGAAAGCGATGAATAATTAAAACTTAAATACAATGAAAAATCTTTTAAAAAAAATCAAATTCATAAGCATACTGCTTGCCACTATTTTGCTTGCTTCTTCCTGTTCAGAGGACAGTTGCAACAAAGCCCTATTGTCCTTTAACAACCATTTGGACTATAAAATAGAAGTAAAAATATATGGGTTGTATATCACTGAAACCATAGAGCCCGGGGGAAGCATAACCGTTGAGGTCGAACCCTATGCATCCTACGCATATGTCGTTCAAGAATTCTATTCCGGAACAATCCTGATCGACGATGAAATTACCGTAGATGATTGCACCTCATTGGGAATCGATATCAATTAACCGTATTCAGGAATCAAAGCCAAAGCCGGAATTCCATCACCAAAATGAAGATAAAACAGGTTAAAAAAACATGAAATTTTTGACACATAAATAAAAATAAAATGAAAAATGCAATTTTCTTTTCAAATCTTTTCCTCACGTTATTGAGCTTTCAGTTAGTTCAAGCACAAACTGAAACAATCTTGGTACATAGCGATGAACCTTCAGATGGTTTATATATCATTTCCGATGTAAATAAAGAAAAATTCGGTTATGCCCGGTATGATGAGGAGCGTGAAATTTATGTAGAAGTCATACCCGAAAAATATGAAGACGCACATGATGTCTTTCATGGATTGGCTCAAGTGAAACAAAACGGGAAATGGGGGGCGATAGATATTAATGAAAAGACAATCATCCCTTTCAAATACGATTATATGCGCCCTTTTAGCGAGAGTTATTTAGGTCTGGCCTGGGTAAGTATGAATAACAAACAAGGTTACATAAACACTGGTGGGCGTGAAATTATTCCTGTCAAATATGACGATGTGGATGATACCTATAAGCGCTTGGATAGTGTAGAGTTACATGCCGTGAAAAACAATGGTAAGTGGGGAGCTCTAAATGGACATGGACGCGAAGTCATTTCTTTAAAATATGATTTAATTTCTTATGGTTATGATGATATGATTCCCGCAGTTCTCAATGATAAATGGGGAGTGTTAGACCGCACCGGAGAGACGATTATTCCATTTCAGTATGATCATATTACTGCTGTCGGCAATCAGTCGGGATGGCTTGAAGTGCAATTGAATGAAAAATATGGGCTTTTAAATAAAGATGGTGATATTGTCGTGCCTCTCAATTTTGATAATATCAATAGTCATCCGGAAGTAAAGATGATATTAATAGAGTTAAATGGTAAATGGGGGTTTTATAACGAACGTGGAAAGGAGGTCATCGCCCCCAAGTTTGAAAAAATCCCTATAATTATCAATGGTTTTTTCAACGTAACAGAAAATGGTAACGATTATTTAATAGATTCCAACGGTGTTCCACAAAGGGAGTATGTAAAGTAATTTTGGAATAACGATGCTCAGATAGAAATACAGGGTCAATATGATGAAAACTGGAAAAAGACGGGAGAGTGGAAAGAATACTATGCGAACGGACAATTAAAAAACAGTCATCATTATTTAAATGATAAAAAGCACGGCGTTTTTAAAAGGTACTACGAAGATGGCACCTTGTGGATGCACTTGGACAAATACGTCAATGACAAATATGAAGGGCAATGGAAATCCTACCACAACAATGGCAAGCCCTGGACATTTGTTCAGTATGCTCGGGATAAAAAAAACGGGGAATTTATAAATTATTATGACAATGGCAATGTTGAGAGAAGGGGTATTTATACCAATGACGAAGAAACCGGTGAGTGGAAATTTTACAATGAAGATGGTAGTTTAAAAGAAACTAAAAATTTTAATTAATTTATTAAAAACATGTTAGCAACGAAAAAGGCAATCACAATTTTAAGCCTCTGCCTGTTCATATTCGCAGGCACACAAAGCGCACAGGCGCAAGAATACGGCGATAAGGTATATGGCTTTGGCTATGCCTACAGCGTCGAAAACAAGGTGCTCTACATCAGCAATATCGTAGAGGGCGTGCAGGACAGTGACATTTATCTGCCGGCCAGCGGTACCGATTTGGGCAACCAATGGCATGACTATTTCAAAGCCCAAGTTGATAATTACAGCCGGTACCATATTGACCGAACCGGATTTATAGGCAAAAAAGTAAGCAGCTATAACAAAATAGATGAAAAACGTACCCAAATGATAGGCGAATACCGCCAAAACGGTTACGACATCCACTTCCTTGACTATTTCCGGTTCCGCAAAACCAAGTACGGTGAGTAATTCAACTCACGTCCTTGTTAGAGACAGCGACAAGGAGAATAAGCAAACAATATTATTTAAACTTTTTAAAAAAAAGAACAATGAAAACAACAATCACAATTTTAAGCATTTGCCTATTCATCTTTGCAGGCACACAAAGCGCACAGGCGCAGACCCAAGAAGAAACCATTGCGTGGATAAAGGAGAAACTGGAGAAGTATGGGGGAGGGTATTTTGACAGTTACTTTAAAGATGTACAGGTAAGCCCCTGTAAAATTAGTTATGTTGAAGGTAGTTTGTCTTGGGAAAGTTATTATTCGAAGAGCTTTAACCCAAGTACGGTAAAAGAATGGAAGGTTAATAGTGATAAGAGGTCCATTTTTGCAGATACTAAGGCTATTCGTAGCGTTAGAAATTTGGATGGTGATGTTAATATGAGATCACACATTTGGCTCATAAACGGCGAATCTGATATCCACGAGCGTATGATAAAGGCGTTGTTGTATTTGGCTACTTTTTGCGATGAAGGGAAGAATGAAACTTTTTAGATAGCTATAAAATTATCAATTAACTTTTCAAAATTAAAAATTATGAAAGCAAATAACTTACGGATTTCAATAATAGTGTTTCTGCTTATGGCAGGAGCAGCCAGCTATGCGCAAGATAGAAGCCCCTGCGATAAAGTGAAAGAGTCCTCAAAAAAAGTGAATGTCAAAAAGCAGGCAGAACAATATGCCCGAAAATACAAAAATTCATCTACTGCTTCGGCTGAAATCAAAGAGGAGGTGAAGCAGGAATACATCTACCTGCAAGAGGAGTACAATAAAATTTTTGAAGAAATAAAAAATGATATTGCAAACGGATACCTATTTATTGGAGAAAGGCAGTTGTGTAAAACAGATTATTTTTCGAAATTGGAAAAACTGGATAAGAAAACCAATGAATTCCTATTTAAGGACAGGGACATTTCCAGCACCAAAAATAACAAATCAGTTTCTATCGACTGGCCCGAGCTATTGATTTCAGCTTTAACGTGGATTATTGAAAAAGCAGAAAACGCTGCACAGACCAATGCAGATAAATTTTATGAAAAAGTAGCGTGGAAAACTTATAGTGAGCTTTAAAAATGAAACCAGTCAAAGCATTCAGTACTGCTCTGCTGCTCTTTACCGTTGTCGCCTTTGCGCAGACAAAGGAAGAAACCGTCGCCTGGCTCCATGAAAAGCTGAGCGCAAGTATTTATGTAGAAGAAAACTGGTCTGTAAAAAACCTGGAAGTAAGCCCCTGCGAAATAAGCTGGACAACGGAAAGTCAGGAAGAATATGAACACGGCCATTCTTATGTATTTACCTCATTTAACCCGGCACAGGCGGGAAGCTGGAGCAGCCGGGACAACCTCATCCTGTCAGAAACGGAAATCGTTTATTCAAGGGACTATTCGGGAAACAGAGGCTCTTATGTGGAACACGGACTGAGCGTATTTATCCTAAAAAAAGGAAGCGAAGGGCTTGCCGAAGAAATCACAGAAAAACTAAACCACCTGGCTACGTTTTGCGAAGAGGAAGAATGAACCTATGTGCGTGTCCCGTACAAGAACACAAGAAAAGCGACAATTATTCATTAGAGGTAGACAGAAAAATTATTATACTGGCAAGTCATTTTAGAGAAGTTTCTGATAGTTCACGAGGCTTTAAAAAATACCTAGAAAAGGGTATTTTATAAACTATACAAAGATTCTAAATTGCACACCGGACACTAAAAATCAATTTTATGAAAAACAAATTATCTTTCAACTCATTCTATTTTTCAGGCGCAGCCTTAATAGCTTCCATCCTTTTTTCATGCAGCGCAAATCTGATTCCCATAAACTACGGAAACATTACAACACCGGGAATCGTTATCAAAGCGGAAGACGGCTCGTTTGTCTTGAGCAGTGAAAAATCCTGGACTCCGCCTTTTCAATCTACCATGAGAGACCCGGATGATCATACAGTAATCGGATCTAAAATTACAACCCGTTATGATTTTGCCATGGAACTCAATGCAAAAAAAGTAAAAATAAAAACACCTTATTTAGATAAGGAACTTTATGGTGTATTGATGCTGAACAAAGCGATTGAAGGCTGTGAAGGCCCGGTCACCCGAAGCTACCAGATTTCCATTCCGGAAGAATACGTGCAACAGGCACTGAACGGTCAGGTTTCCGTCTTGTATGAATATTATCAGTGCGGGAGGCTGAATGCCAAAACCTGGATTCTTTGGATGAGTGATGTACCGTTTTAATGCACACATTTATGTATAAAATCTGGTTTATTATTGTTTCCATATTCCTGATTCAGCCCGTATTTTCTCAAAATTCCCTGTCGTTGGAAACAACGGGGATTACTTTTAAAGACCAAGAACAATTAGAGAATCTTTACCTCCGGCACAACCAGTCCATGCTGATTGTGGAAAAACAAATTTATTTTCTCCCTTGTGAATGTTCTCCCTGCAGAAACAGCGGAGGAGATAATGAAGGAAGAAACAGTGGCGGTGACAAAGACGGACGGAATAGCGGTAGTGAAGGAGATGAACGGAATTTCGGGGGAGACACCGACGGAAGAAACCAGGGAGAAGATACTGACGGCCGGAATCAGGGAGGGGAAGCCGAGGGACGAAATCAGGGAAGTGATGCCGAAGGACGGAATTTCGGAGGCGATTCCGATGAAAGAAACCAAGACGGCGAAAAAGAAGGCCGCAACTTTGACGGCGATACCGACGGCAGAAACGCCGGGGCAGAAGATGAAGGCAGGAACCAGGGCGGTGACGCTGAAGGACGGAATGCGGGGGCAGATACCGAATCCCGAACCGGAGATGGAGAAATCAGCTCGTTTGGCTGTGAAAGAAAGTCAAGAAAAAAACTCCATTTCTATAACATCAACAAAAACGCCGAAGTTTATTATTTCGACGGGTTTGAACTAACAAAAGTAAATATGTCAAAAGGAGTCGTGAAGCCCTGACCAGCTTGATAATTGTTTCTTATGTGACCGCTGGAGATATTTGTTTCCAGCGGTTTTTTGTGTACACCTTCCTGCTCTTGTGAGAAATAAAAAAGTTTCCTGAAAGTCTTTCTGAATATTTGTGGGAGCAGAGGGGTTTGATGATGACTCGAAAAAAGACATCGCAAAAAACATTTTTGGACTTTGAATAATTGCAACTATTTATAGTTACATTTGTAAATGAATACTTATGACAAAAAAAGACAAATTAGTAAAACGCTTCTTGAGCATTCCCAAAGATTTTACATTTGATGAACTCATAGCATTGTTTAAACATCTGGGATTTGAAATGAGAAACAAAGGCAAAACATCCGGAAGCAGGGTTGAGTTTACGAATGTTGAAGCAAAGTTGAGTTATTTTGCACATAACCTCATCCGGGAAACATAGTAAAAACCTACGTATTACGACAACTAAGAGAATTTTTAACAGAAAACAAAATATTGTAATTATGGACAATCTGAAGCATAAAGGCTACATAGGAAGCATCGAATACAGTGAGGAAGACAACTGTCTATTCGGGAAGGTTTTAGGTATTAATAAAGTTCTTATTTCATACGAGGGCAACACCATTCAGGAACTGAAACAGGATTTCATTAATGGCGTTGAGCAATACCTTGAAAGTTGTAAAGAAAATGGTATAAGTCCACAGAAATCCTTTACTGGAACGTTTAATGTTCGTGTTCCTGTAGAAGTTCATGGAAAAGCCGTGATGAAAGCTAAAAGCGAAGGGATAACCCTAAATGCCTTTGTACGTTCTGCGATTGAAGAAAAACTTAAAACCTCTGCCCGTAATAAAAGAGAGAGGGTAAAATGAAAGCTAAAAATCGATTCTGAAACGATTTTGGAGTAGGACAAATGCATAAAAGAACCACTATAGAAACGATGATTAAACTCGTGCTATATGCAAATTGTATGCAAAAAAAACGGCTACTTTCAACTATGAATGTAACCGTTTGATATTATGATTTTTAGTCTGTGGGAGCAGAGGGGTTCGAACCCCCGACCCTCTGCTTGTAAGGCAGATGCTCTGAACCAGCTGAGCTATGCTCCCTGTCAAATTGGGACTGCAAATATAAGTTCAAATTTCATTCCTGCAAATTATTTTGTCAAATTTGGGTTAAATTTTTTAAAGGCTTAATTTCGCCGCCTGATTCAAAATAGGTTATGGGCAAAAATAAACTCAAGCGGTTCTCGGAAAACAAGACTTTTCAAAATGTGGTTCAACCCGAACGTGAGGAAATGATTTCCGGTTTTCCGCTGAAAGGGAACTGGAACCGGGATTTTTTCAAAAATGATAATCCCATCGTGCTTGAACTGGGTTGTGGCAAAGGCGAATACACCATTGCTTTGGCCGAGAAATTTCCGAATAAAAACTTCATCGGAATCGATATCAAAGGTGCCCGGTTTTGGCGCGGTGCCAAAACTGCTTTGGAAAACGGCATTCATAATGCAGGTTTCCTGCGGACTCAAATCGAATTGGTTGACCATGCTTTTGCCGAAAATGAAGTGAGCGAAATCTGGATTACCTTTCCGGATCCACAGATTAAATTCCGCCGAACCAAACACCGCCTCACGCATCCGGATTTTTTAAAAAAATATCATCGGATTCTTCATGAAAAAGGGATTGTCCACCTGAAGACCGACAGTGAATTCCTGCACGGTTATACGCATGGAATTATTCAGGTTCAAGGTCATCATGTTTTGCTTTCCAGTCACCATGTTTACCATCCCGACAACAAGGAATTGCCGGAGGAAATCACTTCCGTTCAAACTTTCTATGAACAGAAATTCTTAGAAAGCGGAAAAAATATTACGTACCTTCGTTTCTCATTAAATTATAATTAACACATGAAAAATACAAACTTTTTAATCGCCTTCCTTTTGGGTGTCTTTTGTTGGGCCCAGGAAGGAAACTGGTTCTATGCTACCATGGAATCGCAAAGCGCAATGGCTTTGAAAAACAACCACCCCGAAGGAATCCAGATTTTGGCGACCGAAGGAACCCAGTCCGCTGTCTATGTGGAGGAAGAAGTCGCCCACCAATTGCATCGTAACATCGTCACCCACGGCCCGGGATTTATTTTTAAATCCGATGCCAATACCGCCATCGCCGCTATCAACCGGATTTTTGAAAGGAATTTTGACATCTTGGATTTTACCATTACCGAAGACGCATTGGTAAATCAATGCCTGGAACTGGTTAATCCCGAAAACATTGAAGAAACCATTTTGGATTTGGTTGCCTACGGGACGCGCTTCCACACCAAACCACAGGCGGAACAAGCGGTTCTCGACTTGAAAGTAAAATGGGAGACCATGGTTGCCGCAGCGGGAAGGACCGACATCAGTTTTCGCATCGTGGAACATTTCAATACACCGATGCCGTCATTGATAATGACGATTGAAGGAGCCGAGTCGCCGGACGAATATGTCATTGTGGGCGGACACATCGATTCCATTACCTGGAATGCGAACGACGCGCCTGGCGCGGACGACAACGCTTCGGGAATCGGGAGCATAACCGAAATGATCCGGGTTCTGTTGGATGTGAATTACAAACCTTTGAAAACCGTTGAATTCATGGCGTATGCGGCCGAAGAAATCGGATTGGTCGGTTCGGACGAAATCGCGGAAGAATATTACAACGACGGTAAAAATGTGGTGGCATACGTACAGTTTGACATGACCAATTACCAAGGTTCCTCGAATGACATTTACATCATTGAAGACCAATATACGAGCAACGAATTGAATTTGTATTTAATCGAACTATTGGAACATTACAATACTTCGGGTACCCATGCCTTGTCTTATGGCAGTTCCGCCTGCAACTACGGCTGTTCCGACCATGCCAGTTGGAAAGAGCGCGGTTACCTGGCTTCTTTTCCTTTCGAAGCTTCATTCAACGACAGTAATCCTTTCATCCATACCCCCAACGACGAATACAGTGTGAGCGGCAGCTCGGACCATGCGGCGAAATTCACCAAGCTGGGATTGGAATTCATCATTGAAACTGCGAAGTCGGCTACCATGTCCACCAACGAGGTTTCCAATGCCAACCTTTTCGTTGCGGTAAACAACGGGAATTTGGTTTACAACATCCAAAACCATGATACTAAAATACAATCACTAAACATTTTGGATGCGGGTGCCAGAAGGGTTATCAGCAAAAATAATTTGGAATTGTCCGGAAGCATTTCACTGCAAGGACTGACACCGGGATTTTACATTGCGGTATTCAAAGATGTGAACGGCAAGACATTTACCAAAAAGTTTTTGGTGAAATAAATCGACAAAAAATCATACCATAAAAGGGCTGTCTCAAAAGTGTCATTTTGAACGAATCCGCCGCGGCGGAGAAGTCGAAAAATATATTTTATTGATTATTAAAGATTTCTCCTTCATGCCGAAACTTTGTTTCTCCTCTTAATATCAAATGTCGAAATGACAACAAAATCATTATTTCACTTTTGAGACAGGCTCTTTATTTTGAATTAGGTTTTAAAACCATTCCTTTTTATTGTGGACGTAAGTTTGGTCAAATTCTTCATCGGTTTTGGTCAGGTAAATAATTCCTTCGATTAAAGGAACGATGACCACGACCGGATACAGAAAACTTCCGATGCCGCAAGTCAGCAATGTGACGGCCGGTAAAACGACCAAAGTACCGACCAACAAGATAATCCCTTCTTTGTTATAGCCCAAGTAAAATTTATGGATGCCCAGTGCGCCCAATAGGATGGCGAGTAATCCGGCTGCCAGTTTCTTTTCCGATTTGTAAGGTGTATTTGTTTCCATATTTGAATTTTGATTTTATCTGTTTAAATGGATTTGAACCATTTCTGGAAATATTCGCCTAAACCCGGAACCAGCTTCTTTTCATTATTCAGTGCGCCGATAAATGCCAAAATCCATAATATGAAAATGATGAGGGATAAAATACTCCAAACCATATATCCCATGAGGTAATAAAATACGCCCGAGAAAGCGGAAAGCAATAATAAACCCAAGGATTGCCGCATGTGGAAACTCACATATTCCGACCGGGTTTTATTGGTCAAAATCACAATAATCAAACCTATCCACCAAAGATAGCTTACGATTCCTGAGGTTTTTTCGTCCATTGCCATATTTTTTGATTCTTAACAAATTTAATTTTTTTTTAATCAACCGCCAATTAAATTTCCTACATTTGAACCGGAATTGGTGTCCCGACAAATGTCGGGGTGAAAAGGGAATCCGGTGAAAGTCCGGAGCTGTCCCCGCAACTGTAAGTTCATTTCGTTGCTTTTCTACAATCCACTGTCCGCCGCAGGCGGATGGGAAGGAAAAAAGCAGAACAAGTCAGGAAACCTGCCAATTCTCATATTGAACAATAATTTGTTGCTTTCGGAGGAAAAGCAGGTTATGCGTATGAAAAACATTCTATTTTTTGTTTGGATTGTCATCTCTGTACCACAATCCTTTGCCCAGTCAGATACGGTCGAACTGAAAGAAGCCACCATTTCTGACACTTATCTGTTGCGATTTTCGGAAACAAAACACAGGCTTTTTCTATCGGATTCGGTTTTGGGAAAGAATGCCTATTCATTGACTTCACTATTGAATTACAATTCGGGGATTTACTTCAAGGATAATGGTTACGGAATGGTTTCGTCTCCGGCATTCAGAGGAACAACCGCCCAGCATACAGCCGTGATTTGGAACGGGGTAAACATCAATTCCCAAACATCCGGGCAAACCGATTTCAACACCGTTATGACATCCGGATTGGATTATATTTCGGTACAATCCGGGGGTGGGAGCGCAGCCTACGGAAGCAATGCCATCGGAGGGACTATTCACCTGAACAATGATTTACATTTCAGGAAAAATTTTTCCAATCAATTAAATTTGAATTATGGAAGCTTTAATTCTTATGGTTTGAATTTTCATTCCAAATATTCCAACGAACAAATCAGCATTCAATTAGGTCTTTCCCGAAACGGTTCCGACAATGATTATGAATTCGTAGGAAAAGACCTTAAAAATTCCAACGGCCAATTTTATCACAACAACTTAAGCCTTTCTGCCGGATATAAGTTCAACCGGAAAAATATTCTCAAAATCTATGGGAATTTATACGATGCGGAACGACATTTTTCAGTCATCACGCCCGGTGCGACCCCGACAAAATATCAGGATTACAATACCCGAAGCCTTTTGGAATGGAACGGATTTTATGGGCCATTCATTTCAAAATTCAGGTTGGCACATTTAGAAGAAAAATACAAATATTTCCCAACGCTGAACCATCAAAATCCGGATTTTGCAGACGTAAACAGCTGGATTGCAAAATACGATTTAGGCTTTCGTCCGAACCAAAAACTCTTTTTGAATACCGTTTTTGAATTTACCCAAAACGATGGAAAAGGCTCCGAGATTCATTCACAAAAAAGACAAATCGGTTCGGCAAGTTTATACATGAAACATGCTCCGGTCAAAAGGATTTTATATGAATTAAGTGTCAGAAAAGAATTTACCGATAATTACGACAGCCCGTTTTTGTATTCGGCCGGGCTCAAGTTTCAGGCTACAGATTTTTATGCAATCTCATTCAACACTTCCAAAAACTTCCGCATTCCGACTTTCAATGATTTGTACTGGCCGGGAAATGAATCTCTGGAACTGAATCCCGAAACTTCCGTTCAGGCTGAATTCGGAAATGAGATTCATTTTCAAAACTTTTCATTCCGATTAAACCTTTATTATAATTCGATTAAAGATATGCTTCGCTGGATTCCCGGCAACGGCGGAATGTGGAATCCCGAAAATACGCATCGTGTGAAAATTTACGGTTTGGAATCATTTCTAAACTATAAAAAATCTTTTCAAAGACATCATTTGGAATTCACCGGAATTTATGCTTATACGATTTCAGAAAACGAAGAAACCGAAAAGCAATTAATGTACGTCCCATATCATAAAGCAACGGCTTCTATAAGCCATTCATGGAAAAGATTTACGACTTATTATCAGTTTCTTTTCAATGGTGAAGTCTTTACCAGTTCAGACAACAAATACAAACTGGACGCCTATACGCTTTCAAATTTTGGTCTGGATTACGGTTTGGGGAAAAACCGTCAATATAAAATCGGATTTCAGCTGCTGAATCTGTTCAATGAAAATTACCAAAGTACTTTGAACCGGTATATGCCGGGGCGAAATTTTAACTTGTATATAAATTTAAAATTCTAACATATTATGAAAAATTGGAACCAATTATTTTTAGGCGCAGCCCTTTCTTTTTCTTTGTTTGCTGTTTCCTGCAGCAGTGATGACGATAAAGGAATTGAACCTCCACAAGGAGATTTTGTAAATGGTTATTTTGTTTTGAATGAAGGAAATTTCGGTGTCAACAATGCTTCGGTTTCATTCATCGGAAATGACGGAACCGTCCAAAATAATATTTTTACCGCGGTAAACGGAACAAATTTAGGCGACACCGCGCAGAGCATCTTATTGGATGATGATAAAGCTTACATCATTATGAACGGCTCAAATTCAATTACCATCGTCAACCGCTATACCTTTCAACACATCGGAAATATTTCGACCGGATTGATGAATCCGCGTTTTATGGAAATTGAAAACGGAAAAGCTTTTGTTTCCAATTGGGGCGACCCTACGAACCCGAACGATGATTTTATTGCAGTCATCAATTTGTCGACTTCCAGTGTAGATACAACCATTCCGGTTTCCGAAGGGCCTGAAAGAATGGAGAAAGAGAACGGGAAAATCTATGTGGCTCATTTAGGGGGATATGGTTACGGAAGTTCTGTTTCTGTCATAAATATGGCAAACAATAGTATTTCAGCCACAATCAATGTGGGTGACTTGCCGAATTCGTTAGTCGAGGAAAACGGAACTTTGTACGTGCTTTGCGGAGGGAAACCGGCTTGGACGGGAGACGAAACTGCCGGGAAACTGGTTTTGATTAATACTTCAAACAACGAAGTGATTTCAACTTTGGATTTTCCAAACGCCCATCCGACCCAATTGGTCGAGGATAATGGAAAATTATATTACACCATCGATTCCAATGTTTATTCCGCTAATCTAAATCTGACTTCGATTCACGAATCTCCGATTTTTTCCATGTCCGGACAAGGGGTTTTCGCTGCCTATGCTTTTGAAGTGGAAGACGGTAAAATCTACGTTGGGGATGCAGGGGATTTCATGTCTGACGGAAGGGTGTTGGTTTATACAACTTCAGGAGTCCTTGAAAATACGTTTGACGTAGGAGCCTTGCCCAATGGGGTTTATGGGAACGATTGATTCGTCTCATCCATGGCCTCCGATTTCATTTGTTTCCCAATGAAAGCACTTATTTAAGTATAAATTGGACTTGTATAACCCGAACATTGGGCTTGTGTAACCTGAAGATTCGGCTTAAGTAAGCCCAAATTCAGCCTAAAATAACAATAACCCAATTAGGTAGAGGTATTGGGATGATTTTTACTTAAAAATTGGATTCAAAAAGAAAACCCATTTTGTCCGAAGAGTCGTCGCAGCTTTTCATAATTTTTGTACCTTGGCTTGATTAAAAGAAATTTACCATGAAAAAATTATCCCTATTGCTCCTTATTATTTCTCTTTTCTTAGGATGGGGCTGCAGCAGTTCCCCGGAGGGAAGCGTGACGGAACAATCCATTGAAAGTGCCGAAGGCGATAAAGTTTTGCTAAGGCTCAAGCCCAAAGTGGGCGATTCCCAAAAAACGATGATGTCAATGGATATGACTTCCGGCGGCCAACAACCGATTTCGATGAATATGGTCATGGCCATGGATTTGAAGGTAACCGGCATCAACGAATCTATTTACGATTATGAAATCAAGTACAATTCCATTCAAATGGATATGGATGCGGGCGGGATGGAAATGAGCTATGATTCGAACAACCAAGAACAAACCGGAATGGGCCAAGTCATGCATGAGCAGATGAAAAGTTTATTGGAAAAACCGATGACCATGAAAATGACGGACCGCGGCAAAGTCTATGATTTTGAGATTCCCGGATTAAAGGGCAACCAACAACTGGACTTGGGCGCGATTTCCATCCCCATGCCCGAAGACCCGGTGGGCGTGGGCGATTCTTGGTCGGGTGAACGCCCGATTGAAGGGGCGGGTACCATGAAGATGACCATGACGGTCAGTAAAATCACGGTGGACGACATTACCATCGCAACCAAAGGAACCATCGAAGGAACGGGTGGTGAACTGGCCGGTGACTTTACAGGGGAATACAAACTTGCCCGCAGCAATGGATTTACCAAGGACGGCACCGTCAACATCAACCTGTCTGCCCAAGGCCAACCGATTCAAATGAGGATTAATTTTAAATCCTTGTAATTCCGATTACCAAATAATTTGAAGTTTTTACTTTGCCTTGCCCGGTTTTCGGGTGTATTTTTTGGCGACATTTCTTTCGATGGCTTTGATCATGTCACGCGCAATGTCTTTCCCGGTTGCGCCTTCAATCCCTTCCAAACCCGGTGATGAATTCACTTCCAATAACAATGGGCCTTTAGAAGAACGAATCATATCCACCCCTGCGACATCCAGCCCCATGGCTTTAGCAGCTTTCACGGCCAGCCGCCTTTCTTCGCGCGTAATTTTGACTACGGAGCCTGTTCCGCCCAAATGGATATTTGCCCGGAATTCACCCGGAGGTGCTTCCCGCTGCATGGACGCAACGACTTTGCCGTCGATTACAAAACAGCGTAAATCTTTGCCGTTTGCCTCTTTGATGAATTCTTGGACAAGGATGTTTGCATTCAGGCTTTTGAAAGCATTGATTACCGATTCCGCCGCTTTTTTGGTTTCCGCCAAAACGACTCCTTTTCCTTGAGTCCCTTCCAATAACTTTACAATCAACGGTGACCCGCCCACCATTTTAATCAAATCATTGGTATCCAATGGGGAATTGGCAAAACCCGTGATGGGAATGTCCAAACCATTGTTCAATAACAATTGGAGAGAATACAATTTATCGCGTGAATGGGTGATGGCGGCAGAATGGTTCAGTGCAAAGACCCCCAAGGATTCAAATTGACGGGTCAAAGCGCAGCCGTAATAGGTCATGCTCGGACGGATTCGCGGAATCACTGCGTCCAAGTCATTCAAAACGCGGCCGCCGCGGTAATGCACTTCCGGTGTTTGGGCGTCCAACTTCATGTAACATTGCTTGATGTTGAAAAATTCAATTTGATGGCCCAATTGTTCCCCGGCTTCCAGTATCCTTTGGTTGCTGTACAGATCCGGATTGCTGGCCAAAATCCCGATTCGGAGTCCTTCTATATTTTCGTGGCTTTTCCGGTACAATACTTCCATATCTTCTTTGGCCGGTTCACCGAATAGGAAACTGCTTTCGGGGTCCACCAGCATTTTTCCCCGCATGGCTTCGCGCCCGAGTAGCATCCGGTACCCCATGGAATCCCGGTTGGTGAGCGAAACTTCTATGCCCCAGGTTTCTTCGTTTAATTTTACCAAAGTTTTGATGACGTACCTCGTTTCCCGATTGCCGGTGGAACTTTTGATGGTACGGATGTCTACCACCTGTGCTTCACAATGGACCAGTCTTTTCCCATCGAACTGAATGGGGAACACATCAAATGAAACCCAGGTTTCGCCATTGCGTTGAAAAGGGGAAATGTTGACGGCGTGTAAAGCGGAAGTCTTCGCACCGCTGTCTACCCTTACCTTGATCATGGGCAAACCCAAACCCGGGAGAGAAACCCATTCCTCGCTGCCCGCTACCATTTTTGTGTTCATAGTCCTTTCATTTGACCGTACTAAAGTAAATAAAGTTTGAATGGGTGACAAACAATTTCACTTCCGGTTTTGTAACAATTCAAAAATTTACCCGACTTACCTAAGGTCAAATCGGATTATGAAGCAAATCTTTTCAGTGGTTTTAATTTTGAGTTCGTTACCCATTTTCGCCCAGAAAAAATGGACGCTGATTGAATGCGTAAACCATGCAAAGGAAAACAACCTGACCATACAACAAAGCCGGATCAATGAGTCATTCTATGCCAATGACTTGGAAAGCGCGGAAAACCAATGGCTTCCTTCGGTCAGCGGTTATTTAGACAATTCATTGAGCATTGGAACCAACCATCCCGCTATTGACAAGGGTTACCAACAATTTTCAAATAGCTTCGGCATCAATTCCGCAATTACCATTTACAATGGCGGGCTGATTCATTTCAACAAAGAAAAAGCCGTATTGGGAGTAGAGTCAGGTAAACTTCAGACCGAAACGGTCACCAACGATATTTCTCTTTTGGTGGTGAATTATTATTTGAATGTCATGCTTAACCGGGAACTCCTGCAAATTGCCGAAGGCAACCTCGCGCTGACGGAACAGCAACTGGAACGGGTTCAAATCCTTTTCCGGGAAGGAGCCATTGCCCGGGCAGACGTCGTCCAATCGGAAGCCAATGTCGCCCAAGAAAGAAAAAACGTAGCCGATGCGGCCATCGAAGTCGAGCGCGCATTGTTCAACTTAGCCATTCTTTTGCAATTGCCGGATTACCGGGATTTTGATGTTGAGCATATCGCCATTCCCGATGGCTTAACCCTGGGTTTGTATGACTTGGATGAAATTCTCCAAACCGCATACCGGGAACAACCGGCTGTAAAAAAAGCCGAAGTGGATTTGGAAGCTTCTGAAATGGATATTGAAATCGCGAAAACCGGTTTGAAACCAACGGTCACCGGCACCTATAATTTAGGAACCAGTTACGCCGAATATTTCAACAAAGGTTTGGTGACGGACGCCTGGCTCAGCCAATGGCATGACAACATCACCAATGTTTTCGGCTTGAGCGTACAAATTCCGATTTTTGAAAAATTCAACAACAAACTAAACATCGAACGCGCGAAAATCAACCAGACGCTCAATCAAAACCTGCTCGACCTCGAAAAACAAAACATCCGGGAAAATGTCCAGGAAGCTTATTTCAATGTACATTCTTCTTACCAAGCTTATGAAGCCGCGAAGGAGAGCGTCCGTTCCAATGAACTTTCCGCGGATTTTGCCCAAAGGAGCTTTGATGGCGGGATTTTGAATATCTACGACCTGAATACCGCAAGGAATAATTTGGTCATTGCCCAATCCCAAATGGTACAGGCAAAATACAATTTTATTTTCCGGTTAAAAGTACTTGACTTCTACGCGGGCATCCCGCTGACCGAAGGTTTGG
This sequence comes from Bacteroidota bacterium, assembly GCA_023433225.1. Classification (GTDB taxonomy): domain Bacteria; phylum Bacteroidota; class Bacteroidia; order Flavobacteriales; family Weeksellaceae; genus Moheibacter. The sequence continues at coordinate 18,763 of JAEZDQ010000140.1, forward strand.
AGTAATTCTGCTTTTTTATATTAAATTTGTGTCCTAATGAGCCTGTAGAAGGATTTTTTATGACTGTAAATTTATATGAAGAACGATGACCTTCCTTCATCTTGAAACTTCCACCAAAAACTGTTCGGTTGCCATTTCCCGCAATGGAGATTTGCTTTGCCTTTGCGAGGAACACGAGGAACAATATGGCCATTCCGAAAAGCTGCATCAATTCGTAAATTGGGCATTGGAAGGAGCCGGGATTTCTTTGAATGAAATCAATGCGGTCTGTGTCTCAAAGGGCCCGGGAAGTTATACCGGGTTGCGAATCGGCGTATCGGCGGCTAAAGGTTTTTGCTTCGCGCTTGACATTCCGTTGCTTTCTCTGAATTCACTGGAAATTCTGGCGCAAAGCCAAATTGATAATGGATTTGATTTAATTATCCCGATGATTGATGCCAGGAGAATGGAAGTTTATACAGCGGTTTTCGACAGAAACGGGAAGCAAATTTCCGAAATAGAAGCCAAAATTCTGGATGAGACTTCTTTTCAGGAATTAGCTGATAAAAAAATAGTATTTGTAGGAGACGGCGTAGCAAAAAGCAAATCCATTTTGAATTTACCAAAAGCGGAATTCATTGAAAACATCCATCCTTCAGGAAAAAACATGGTTCATTTGGCAGAAGAAAAATTCAAGAAAAAAGAATTCGAAGATGTGGCCTATTTTGAACCTTTTTATTTAAAGGAATTCATTGCGGGAAAGAAAGCTAATGGCTAATATCTTTTCTGTAAATGCTATATTTCACTACATTTAACGCACAAAAAATAAAGACATCATGGAATTACCCTGGGCGGAACCCTATAAAATCAAAATGACCGAAGAAATCCGTACTTCTACACCTGAAGAAAGGGCAAAATGGATTGAAGAGGCCGGATACAATTTATTCAATTTATCAAGCGATAAGGTTTTTATCGACCTTCTGACCGACAGCGGAACGGGCGCAATGTCCGACAAACAATGGGCGGAAATTATGTTGGGTGATGAAAGTTATGCGGGTTCGCAGTCTTACCTGAAATTGAAAGATGTCGTTGAAAATATTTTGGGTTATCCTTATTTTTTACCGACGCACCAAGGCCGGGCGGCGGAAAATGTTCTATTCAGCGCATTGCTGAAAGAAGGAATGGTCGTTCCGGGGAATTCACATTTCGACACGACCAAAGGCCACATCGAATTCCGAAGGGCGCATGCAATTGATTGTACGATTGACGAAGCTTTTGACATCAATGATTTACATCCGTTCAAAGGGAACATCGATTTGGATAAATTAGAAAAGGTTTATAAATCTTATCCGAAAGAGCAAATTCCGCTTTGTTTGATTACCGTTACTTGTAATTCTTCCGGTGGACAACCGGTTTCGATGGAAAACATAAAAGCCGTGAAAAATTTATCCGATCAATATGGAATCCCGGTGTTTTTCGATGCGGCAAGGTTTGCCGAAAACGCATATTTTGTAAAGGAACGTGAAGAAGCTTATAAAAACAAATCCATCAAAGAAATCGTCAAAGAAATGTTTTCTTACGGGGAAGGATTTACGATGTCGGCCAAAAAAGACGGATTGGTCAACATCGGCGGGCTTTTGGCCATGCGCGATGAAGCATTGTTCAGAACCTGCGGGAACTTCGGGATTATTTACGAGGGTTATTTAACGTACGGCGGACTGGCCGGAAGGGATTTGAGCGCTTTGGCACAAGGTTTAAACGAATCGACGGAATATCCTTATTTACAAGCGAGAATCCATCAGGTCGAATACTTGGGAAATAAATTGATGGAATTTGGGATTCCGGTTCAGAAACCAATCGGCGGGCATGCGGTATTTATCGATGCTTTAAAATTTTTACCCCATGTTCCGCGAGAAGAATACCCGGCGCAAACCTTGGGAATCGAATTGTACAAAGAAGGCGGCGTGCGTGGTGTAGAAATCGGGACTTTGCTGGCTGACCGTGACCCGGAAACCCGGTTGGACCGTTTCCCGAAACTGGAACTCTTGCGTCTGGCGATTCCGAGAAAAGTTTATTCGTATAAGCACATGGATTACATCGCCGCAACTTTGAAAAACGTTTTTGACCGAAGAAATGAAATCGCTTCCGGATATGAAATCGTTTGGGAATCTGATATTTTAAGGCATTTTACGGTTCAGTTGAAGAAGAAATAAGCCATCCAGCCCTATCCATGGAATAGGTTCGGGATTTAATTTAAGTAAATATTTTATTGTAAACCTTGGGAGATCAATGAATTGGCGGCTGTATGCTAAATTCAGCCTTCTAATTCCTGATTTCTTAATTTCTAATTTCTAACTTTGTAGGGAATGTTGGTAAACCATTACATCAGTAAAGATTTCATTCCGCCCAATCTGAATTCCACCGTCGAAACGGCGGGGAATTTATTGGCAGACTTGAGCCTGACGCACATTCCGGTTTTTGAAGGCTTGAATTTCATCGGAAACATCCCCAAAGAGACCATCGAAGCAACCAAACTGTCAATCAAACTGGGTGAGGTGAAACACCATGCGGAATATTTTTACATCACGGAAAACGCTTCCCTGTTCGATGCGGTTCAACTTTTTCACAACCATTCGGCCAACATCCTGCCCGTCATCAACGAAGAAAAACATTATCTGGGGCTCTTGCTGATGGAAGACGTGATTTCCGCCTTGTCCACAATGCCCTTTATCGTGGAGCCGGGGTCGATTATGACGGTGGAAATCAACCAAAAACAATTTTCAATCAGTGAAATTTCAAAAATAGTAGAAAGCAATAATGCGCGGATTACCGGCCTTTTTGTAACGGCTTACCGGGAAGAAAAAGTGCAGATTACCATCAAAATGATTTCCGAAAACATCTCGTCGGTCAGCGAAACTTTTGAACGCTTCGGTTATACGGTAGTACATAAATTTTACAACGATGAAAAGGAAGAAATGATGCGCGACCGTTTTGAACAATTGATGAAATACCTCGATGTTTAGTGGATGGAATGAAGCACCCATATTGCGCTTTTTTAGGTAAAATTCATTTGGCCAAATTAAAAAGAAATAAAAGATGAACAGATGAAAGTAGCGGTTTACGGATTGAAAGCAAATGAAAGCCAAAAGGAGTTTTTCGATTCTTTTTTTTCTGAATTACATCACAGGAACATTGAAATCTTAGTCGAAAAAGATTTTCTTTTTCTTTTGAAACCCATCGTATCCAGTGATTTAAAGTCCGTAGAGCTCTTTTCATCCTATGAAGATTTACCCGCAGAAACCGATTTGTTGTTTACATTCGGCGGCGACGGAACCATCTTGGAAGCCGCAACCGTCATCCGGGACAAAATGATTCCGGTTGTCGGTGTAAACACAGGCAGGCTGGGATTTTTGGCGACCATCAACGTAGAATTGTTGTTGGAAAGTTTAGGCGATATCCTGTCGGGAAATTACAACATCAGCCGCCGTTCCCTGATTGAAGTGGAAACCAACGGTGAACAAATAGCCGATAACTTTGCGCTCAATGAAATCACGGTCACGCGCCGGGAAACCACCAGTATGATTACGGTTCGGGCCAAAATGAATGGTGAATTCCTGAATTCTTTTTGGGCGGACGGGCTCATCATTTCCACGCCGACCGGCTCTACGAGGTATTCGCTCAGCTGCGGGGGTCCGATTG
>JAEZDQ010000142.1 GCA_023433225.1 Bacteroidota bacterium
CCTCCATCCCGTTGATGTGGATGTCGCCCGTATTGCAAACATTGCAATTCAATTGCGGACGTACGCCATTTACCATTCCGACCGACTCAAACAAACTTGGCGTCGGATTTTTCCGAAACAATTTTGAAGTAATTACTTCAACGGGAATTGGACTGTCTAATCGATTGACTTCCTTTAAAGTTCCAGTGATGACCGCACCTTCTAAATCGGTGTAGTCTGCGTCCAAGGAATCCGTTTGTGCAAATAAATGGATTCCGCACAATAAGCCGATGAATGGATAGAATATAGTTCGCATCTATTATTTTATGATGCAAATATAATAAATTAGATTACTCTAACAATTAATTGACTTATTTTGAAAATTAATTTAATATATCATTTCAATTTCCTTGTTTTTAAATGATTTGACAATGCCATCTTCAACTTTTACATGAAGTAAACCCCATTCATCAACCTGTTGTATCGTTCCTTGAAAGAATTGATTTTCGACTTTAAAAAGGCTTTGTTGATCTTTTAAAAAAAGTTTGGAATTGTAATTTTCCAAAATAGAATTCCATTCTTTGTTTTGAATTTGAAAATAAGAAACTTCCAATTTTGTCAGTATGCATGACAAAATTTCATCTATATCATAGAATTGATTGTTTGCCGTTGCCAAAGATCCGGCTTTCGACAAACCCGGAAATTCCGTTTGGTTCACATTTAATCCAATGCCTGTTATGATATTCAACTGATTATCAAATTTATGTGTTTCAATCAAGATACCACCTACTTTTTTGTTTTTGATGATAATATCATTCGGCCATTTGACATATGTTTCCTTATGTTGCTTTGAAAGAAATGAACAAATGCTGTTGCAAACCCATTGGTTAAAATAGATGAGTTCTTGGTAATTCAAATCATTGGTTATCAAAACACTGAGTGCAATATTTTTATCCTTTTCCATTTCCCAACGATTGCTCGTATAGCCCCTCCCTTGGGTTTGGTTTTTGGTCCACACTGCCGTCCATGATTTGGCACCTTTTTTGGACATTTCGAGCAGAGCCGTATTGGTGCTGGGAAGCGTTTCAAAATAATGAATATCCATTGTTTTCTCTAAATTACCTTATGGCGGTTAAAGTTATTTTAAATTATCAAAACCATTGAGGATTATTCCTTAATTTTGTCAACTTATAAATTTCGAATGACAGAAAAGAAAATAGATTCAAAATTATTGATAGATACCATTATAGACGCGGCAAGCGACTTAAAAGCAGAAGATATAAAAGTACTGGATTTAAGGGAAATTGAAAATTCGTTTTGCGAATACTTCATCATCTGCACCGGCAACTCCAATACCCACGCAAGTTCCATCTCGGGAGCCATTGAAAGAAAAGTCCGGAAAGAAACAAAAGAAAGACCTTGGCATGTAGAGGGCACCGAAAATGCCCAATGGATTTTGATGGATTACACCAACATCATCGTGCATGTTTTTCAAAGAGAATTTCGGGAATATTATGATATCGAGGGACTTTGGGGCGATGCCAAAGAAATTAATGTAACGATTTAAAAAACAAAGAATTGAGCAATAACAAAGATAACAAACGACCTAAAAATACTTTTAACCCCATGTGGATTTATGCCGCAGTGGGCATGGTTCTCATCGGGTTTTGGTTTTTTTCGAATTCACTGGCAGGATCCGTCAAACCATTGGACAGAAGCACTTTTTTTGAGTATTTATCAGAAGGATATGTGGAAACCGTTCAACTTTATTTGGAAGAAAACAAAGTCGATGTCTTTTTGACCAAAGAAGCTTTGGAGTCCGAAGAATTCAAATTTTTGACGCAACCGGAATCTAATATGACGATGTTGAGCAGTCCTGCTCCGCAATTTTCATTCATCGTCGCAGACAATGCCAACTTCGAGAAAGAATTCGAAGAACTCAAAGCAGAACAAAACCTCACCACCACTTTTGAAAATATCGCACCCGATGCTTTTAGTAAAATATTCTGGAATATCCTGATTTGGGTTCTGTTTTTCGCCTTAATTTGGTTCTTGCTTTTCCGAAGAATGGGAGGTGCAGGCGGCGGCCCCGGCGGACAGATATTCAATATCGGGAAATCACGCGCCAAATTATTTGACGAAAACGATAAAGTACGGATTACGTTCAAAGATGTAGCCGGCTTAGAGGGAGCCAAAGAAGAAGTAGAAGAAATCGTGGAGTTCCTCAAAAACCCTGAAAAATTTACCGTATTAGGGGGTAAAATCCCCAAAGGTGCTTTATTGGTAGGCCCTCCGGGAACCGGTAAAACCCTTTTAGCCAAAGCCGTAGCCGGTGAAGCCAAGGTTCCTTTCTTCTCCCTTTCCGGTTCCGATTTTGTAGAAATGTTTGTGGGTGTGGGTGCCTCTCGGGTTCGTGATTTATTCAAAAATGCCAAAGACAAAGCCCCGGCCATTATATTCATTGATGAAATCGATGCCATCGGACGTGCCCGTGGAAAAAACAATTTCACCGGCGGAAACGATGAAAGGGAAAATACGCTGAACCAATTATTGACAGAAATGGACGGTTTCGGTACCGATACCAATGTAATCGTTTTGGCCGCTACCAACCGTGCCGACATCCTAGATAAAGCCTTGATGCGCGCCGGTCGTTTCGACCGCTTGATTCATGTGGATTTACCGGAACTGAACGAAAGAAAAGAAATCTTTGAAGTCCATTTGAAACCTTTGAAGTTGGGAACCGATGTCGAAACCGATTTCCTGGCCAAACAAACACCCGGTTTCAGCGGAGCTGACATTGCAAACGTATGTAATGAAGCGGCTTTGGTGGCTGCACGTAAAGATAAATCCGTGGTGGAAAAGCAAGACTTCCTGGATGCGGTTGACCGGATCATTGGCGGATTGGAAAAGAAAAACAAACTCATCAAGCCAAAAGAAAAAAGCAGGATTGCCTACCACGAAGCCGGCCATGCCACGGTCGGTTGGTTATTGCCGCATGCCGCACCTTTGGTGAAAGTGACCATCGTGCCGAGAGGCAAATCCTTGGGTGCCGCTTGGTATTTGCCTGAAGAAAGGCAAATCACGACCACCGAACAAATGCTGGACGAAATTGCCGCAACAATGGGTGGAAGGGCTGCCGAACAAGTTGTTTTCGGAGATATTTCAACCGGTGCTTTGAGCGATCTGGAACGGGTAACCAAACAGGCTTCCGCCATGGTGAGCATCTTTGGTCTGAATGACAAAATCGGTAATATCTCTTATTACGATTCCAGCGGACAAAATGAGTTCGGTTTCGGGAAACCATACAGTGAAGAAACAGCACGCATCATTGATACGGAAGTTTCAAAAATCATTGAGGGGCAGTACGAACGTGCCCAAGAATTGCTGCGTACGAACCGTGACAAACTCGATTTGCTCGCACAGAAACTTTTGGAAAAAGAAGTCATTTTCCGGGAAGATTTGGTCGAAGTTTTCGGTGAAAGGATTTACGAAGAGGATGAAAACATGGAACCCATCGGGAATGCAACATCTGCCATCGATGTGAGCCACCTCGATACGACCGAAAGTGAAGATTCTGTTGAAAAAAAGGACTAAGGACTATCCCTGTTTCATTTAAATTAACTATTTTCGCTTATTCTCTGGCGCGTTATGAGCATGTGGAAGAAATTCAAACAATTGTTAGTTTCACAGGGTGAGGATAAGTCTGATGACGAATCTGAATTGGAATTCGTGGCTTTTAAATCCAACGACCCCATTGATGTATTATTCGCTAAAAACTTCAATGCAGGCGGCGGACAGTTCTTCTATTGCGAAAATGAGCAAGAAGCATTGGAAAACCTCAAGGAAATCGTTGATAACGAAGATTTGGATGAAGTCATTTGCTTTGAAAGCAAATTAAAATCCTTCTTAAACAGGCTCAACGTCAAGCATACATCCCAATTAAGCAAAAACGGTTTTTCATTCATTGAATGTGAATATTTGGTCGCCTATGACGGCGCAATCATGTTGTCTTCACACCAAACATCCGGCAGGAAGTTAAATGATTTCCCGGATAATTTCATCGTTTATGCCCATCCGAAACAATTGGTTTCCAACATCAGCGAAGCTTTACAAAGACTGAAATCAAGTAAGGGAGATAATCTGCCGTCAAACATCACCTCTATCCGAGGGAAAAACATGCACAATTTTGATTCCTCACCCAATGCAAAAAATATATTTTTGCTCTTAGTAGAACAAATTTGATGAAAAATTTATTGGCACGCATTCTGTCGGGATTGGTTTACATCGTCCTGATTTATTTTGGAACCACCGGCCATCCTTGGTTGTTTGTCGGCCTGATGGCTTTGTTATTCATTTTTTGTTACATCGAATACGTGGACATTACCGAGATGTCCGACAAATTATATATTGGATTGGCCTTTCTGGGTTCGGCAGGGGTTTTCTATCATTTCTCGACTTACTTTTTTGAACAGCAATCTGCCTTTGTCCTGCAATCTTTGAGTTTTGCAGGGCCGGTTCTTTTCCTTTTGGCTTGTTTTACCATCCTGTTTTCGACCAAGGAATTGTACATAGAATTCGGTAAGGCAACTGTCAGCGTGATTTACCTGGCCGTTCCTTTCAGCCTTGCGCTGACGATTCCCACCATCCATTACGATTTGGGAAAGGAAATCATTTCAAATGAAATCCTTTATATTTTTATATTGATTTGGCTGAGCGATATTATGGCTTATGTCTTCGGAAGCCTTTTTGGGAAAAGACCTTTGGCTCCAAAGATATCCAAGAACAAAACCTGGGAGGGTACAATCGGCGGGTTTATCTTCACGGTTGCCGGAGGTTTTGTTTTGGAAAAATACATTTTAACGGATGGATCATTGAACTGGATTATCATCGGTTTGATTGTGGCTATTTGCGCACCCATTGGAGATATGGTGGAGTCGAAACTCAAGAGAGCTTTCAACGCAAAAGACAGCGGAAAACTCATTCCGGGGCATGGTGGTTTCCTGGACAGATTGGACAGCTTTATATTTGTAATTCCAATGGTATATTTGTACCTTTTATTGGATGCCGTAATTTAAATTTTAATCATGAGGTTACACAAGGAGGGGAAGGTTATTTTGATGGTGTTTTTTCTGTTATTCTTAGGGATTAGCATCAGTATTTACACATTCGTACCGAATTGGTATTCCCTCATTTTGATCATCCCTTTTTGGGTATTGTACGGTTTTATCGTTTGGTTTTTCAGAAATCCGACACGGGGCGGAGCCTTCAATCCGAATGATGTAATCGCGCCGGTCGACGGCAAAGTCGTGGTCATCGAGGAAGTGGAAGAAAAAGAATATATAAAGGGCCGTTGCATACAGGTTTCCATATTCATGTCGCCGTTGAATGTGCATGTGAACCGCTATCCGGTTTCAGGGAAAGTGGTTTATACCAAATACCATCCGGGGCGTTACCTGGTAGCCTTCCATCCGAAATCCTC
>JAEZDQ010000218.1 GCA_023433225.1 Bacteroidota bacterium
GTTCAAATGGGTGAAGATTTAAATCCTTTTGCGTCCAAATCTTTTTCGAGAGAGTCTTTTGTCCAATTGTTCAAAGAATTGAACCATACTTCCCAAAAGGGAATGGTAGAAATGTTTGACAACAACATCGGTCGTAGTACGGTTTTGAATTCCTTCGGAGGAAAATTCCAAGATACGCCGGAAGATGTGAGTGTTCAGAAATTCCCCACGGACGGATTTACGAATTCAGTTTCGATGGCGAGTTTTGGATACAATCCGGAAATCAGCCGATGGTCGCCTTATCATGGAGCTTATTTTGCGGTGATGGAAAGTGTAGCCAAAATCGTGGCAGCCGGCGGAAATTTCAAAGAAATCCGTCTGACTTTTCAGGAATATTTTGAAAAACTCAAAGAGGATCCAAACCGCTGGGGGAAACCATTTGCGGCAGTTTTGGGTTCGATTGAAGCCCAAAGACAACTGGAAATTCCGGCCATTGGCGGAAAAGACAGCATGAGCGGTAGTTACCAAGACATCGACGTCCCTCCTACTTTGATTTCTTTTGCTGTAAGTCCGAATCATTCTAAGAAAATCAAATCGGCAACGATTCAGAAAGAAAATTCTATCCTTTCGATTCTCATTCCAACTTTAACTTCTGATCAATTATTTGACGAAACGAATTTGAAAAATATATTCAATTTCATCTATACAAATAATTCAAATATTCATTCGGCTGCTACTGTAAAATTTGGTGGAATTGCCGAAACCTTGGCCAATATGGCATTTGGAAATGAAATTGGTTTTGAATTAAATTCTGATTTGGATTTAATGAAATATTATCCGGGAGCGATCATAGTGGAACATTCCGAAGAATTAAATATTCCGTCTGAAATACAATCCAACTTTCATTCATTAGGAAATACAAATTCATCGAAAGAATTTAACTTCAATGGAATTCAAATTCAAATTGAAGAAACAAAAACCGCTTGGAAAAGCACTTTCTCGGAATTATTTCCTGAAAAGAGTTTCAAGTCTCAAGTTTCAAGTTTCAAGTTAGATGCGTATGAAAATAACTTCAAACCTCAAACTTTAAACCATAAACAAAAAACAGTAAAACCAAAAGTTTTCATTCCTGCTTTTCCAGGAACAAATTCCGAATATGATTCGGCAAAAGCCTTCCAAAAAGAAGGTGCCGAAACGGAAATCATCGTGTTTAAAAACCTATCGGAAAAAGACATTGAAGAAACGGTAGAGGCCTACGCAAAAGCCATTGACCAAGCACAGATTTTCTTTATTCCGGGTGGATTCTCCGCTGCGGATGAGCCGGATGGATCGGGAAAATTTATCGCAACTGTTTTAAGAAACGAAAAAATTAGAGAAAGCGTTCATCGTTTATTGGAACGCGATGGTTTGGTTTTGGGCATCTGTAACGGATTCCAAGGTTTGATCAAATCAGGATTACTGCCCTACGGCGAAATTCGTCCGTTGGAAGAAGATACACCGACTTTGACTTTTAATGAAATTGGGCGACACATTGCGCAATTAGCGAAAGTTAAGGTCAATGATTCGCATTCTCCTTGGTTGAATGGAATGAGCGGAAAAGAATTCTGGATACCGGTTTCGCATGGAGAAGGAAGATTTATGGCGGATGAAGCGAATTTGAAGGTTTTATTTGAAAAAAATCAAATTGCAACGCAATTCATTGATTTAGAAGGAAACATCGCAAGCGAAATGCCTTATAACCCAAACGGTTCGGTTTTGGGAATCGAAGGAATTACAAGTCCATGCGGAAAGGTTTTTGGACGAATGGGACATCCGGAAAGATTTGAAGAAGGGCTATTCCAAAACATTCCTGGAATGGAAGTGATGAATATTTTCAAAAATGGAGTGAAATATTTTAATTAATTGAGATATAAGTTAACCATATTCGTTTTACTAATGTTTAATTCTTTGTTTGGTCAAAAAAACACCCCAATTCTTTCTTACGAAGATTTTTGGAATTGGTTTCAAAAAAATGAGAAATCCTTTTTCAATGTCGTAAAAAATGACGGAAATTTAGAAGAGGAATTTTTCAATAAAATTGCTATCAAATTAGATGAATTAAAAGATGGATTTTGGTATTTAACTGGAATGCCAGACGATAACACGGTTGAATTAATTATTACGGTTGATGGTTATGCAAAAAATATTGTTTTCGCCGAAGAATTAATTAAGGAAGCTCCACAAATAAAAGGTTGGAAATTTACTGCGTTAAAACCGCCTATTGATATTGAAAAGTTTGGAATTCAAATGGAAGATTTTAAATTTAATGGAAGTAATATATTCTTTTACCCCAATGTAGATTCAAATTATCCTGACGAAATTAATTTAGCCTTTGTTCATACAGATCTGACGAATGAAAACCGATCTGAAATTTCCAATGGAATTTACATTTTTTTGGATAATTATTTAGGAGAATTAGATTTTACAGAAAGTATTGATGTTCTGGATTTTGTTAGAAAAGAAGATGCTACGCAGGAATTAATTCCAATTTCCAAATTGAAAGAATACATCATTTGGAGAAAAAAAGAGTTCATTGAAAAATATAATTCTATTCGGCATAAAACTGAAGATGACTCCTATTTAATGCTTGAAGCAACTTTAAAAAGTGGAAATAAATTAGTTGCTCTTGTCAATTCCGAATTAATGAGTTGGAACGATAAACCTTCTCATCCTTGGATATCCGTTGTAACCATTCATTATGATGGAACCCAAACCAATGGTTTTCCAAATAAAGAAGACCAAGAACTTTTGAACCAAATTGAGGATGAAATAATGGAGGAATTAAAAGATATTGACGGATATTTAAATGTTGGACGACAAACTGTGGAAGGAGAAAGAGAAATTTATTTTGCCTGCAAAGAATTCCGTAAACCATCAAAAATTTTGTACAATATTCAAAAAAAATATTCTGATAAATTTCAAATAGATTACGACATCTATAAAGACAAATACTGGAAAAGTTTAAATCACATTAATCCCAATAATAAATAAAACTTCGAACCTTGAATTCGAGAAAATATAAGAAAATGAGCCACACAAAAAAAGATTTTATTTACGAAGGAAAAGCGAAACAAGTTTATTCCACGGAAGATCCGGATTTGGTCATCGTTTATTACAAAGACGATGCAACCGCATTTAATGCACAAAAGCGCGGAACCGTGGCAGACAAAGGCGAAATGAACAATAAAATTTCGACTTTAATTTTCAATTATTTGATTGAAAAAGGAATTCCTACGCATTACATCGAAACGCTGAATGACCGAGAACAATTGGTCAAAAAAGTAGATATCATTCCTTTGGAAATGGTCGTTCGCAATTATGTTGCGGGTTCTATGGCACAACGATTGGGACTGGAAGAAGGCGCGAAATCTCCTGTTACCATTTTTGATATTTGCTACAAAAAAGACGAATTGGGCGATCCGTTGATCAATGATCACCACGCCGTTTTATTGGGTGCAGCAACTTATGAAGAATTGAAATTCATGTACGAATTGACCGATAAAATCAATGAGGCTTTGAAAGAATTGTTCCTGAACGCCAATTTAATTTTAATTGATTTCAAAATCGAATTTGGTAAGGATTCCAAAGGAAACATCATTCTGGCCGACGAAATCAGCCCGGATACATGCCGACTTTGGGACAAGGATACTTTGAAAAAACTGGACAAAGACCGATTCAGAAGAGATTTAGGAGAAGTTTCCGAAGCATATCATGAAGTGTATAATCGGCTTCTGACGGCTTTGGGAAAATAGAGAAGTCAACAAGACAACGAATGAAAACTTTAAAAAATACACCTGAATTTCAACAGAAATTTTACGAAAGAAACATTCTGAAAACCGCTTTCAAAGATACTTTGGACAGCATGGAGGAAGAATGCGGTATTTTCGGGATTTATTCGGCCCAAAACATCGATACTTTTTCTTTGGCGCAGTTCGGGATGTTTGCTTTGCAGCACCGCGGACAGGAAGCAGCCGGCGTTTCGGTGCTGAAAGACGGTACTATCAAAACTTACAAATCCACAGGTTTGGTGCTGGATGTTTTCAAACAAATCGAAGAAATCGAAGAATTTCAGGGAAACGCCGCGATTGGTCATACCCGATATACCACAGCCGGAGGCGGAAGTTCCAAAAACATTCAACCGCTTTATGCAGTCAATTATTTTGGGAAACCCCATTTTTCGATTGCCCACAACGGAAATGTCATCGAAACCGACGAATTAAAAGAAGAATTGATCAAAGAAGGTTTGCCTTTCTTGGCGACTTCGGACACCGAAGTAATTTTACGCTCGATTCAGAAACATTCCGATTTAACGGTTCAGGAAGCGATTCAAAAAGGATTGAAAGACATTCGTGGTGCTTATTCAGTTTTGCTTTTGACCAAAAATTCTTTGGCTGCATTTCGCGATCCGAATGGAATTCGTCCTTTGTGCATTGGGAAAATTGGTGAGGACACCTATGTTTTCAGTTCGGAAACCTGCGCATTAGATGCTGTAGGAGCGGAATTCCTGCGCGATATAAATCCGGGAGAAATTGTGGTTGCGGATGAAAACGGGCTTCACTCCTATTCGCTGGAACAACCCCAAAAAAATCGAATCTGTGCGTTTGAATATATCTATTTTGCCCGACCCGACTCCACCATTCAAGGAACCGATATTTATGATTTGCGGGTGGAAAGCGGACGAAAATTATTTGAACAATCGCCTGTGGAAGCCGATGTGGTAATCGGTGTTCCCGATTCTGGTGTGCCTTCGGCAATCGGATTTTCCGAAGCTTCTGGAATTCCCTTTGAGCCGATTTTGGTCAAAAACCGGTACATGAGCCGTTCGTTTATCGTTCCTTCACAGGAAATGCGTGAGCGGATTGTTAACCTTAAATTGAATCCGATTGCCAATAAAATCAAAGGAAAGCGATTGGTGATTTTGGATGATTCCATTGTACGGGGAACAACGAGTAAATTATTGATTAAAATTTTGAAAGAAGCCGGCGCAAAGGAAATTCATTTCAGAAGTGCTTCTCCGCCGATCATTGCGCCTTGTTTTTTGGGAATTGATATGCCGACAAAAAAGGATTTGATTTCGGCCAATATGACACCGGAAGAACTGGTTAATTATCTGGGCGTGGACAGTTTAGACTTTTTATCGGTTCCCAATCTGATTGAAATTCTGGGTTCCACCAATCATTGTTTCGGATGCTTTACGGAGAAATATCCGGTAGAAAGAACTACCCAAAAAGACGAGTTTTATCAGAAGAAGATTGAGTATTAATCTTTATGGTTTTGATAGATAATATTCATTCCGATATAGATAAACTCTTATAATATCATATATCACTGCGCCTCCGTTGGGATTTTTAAGTTCGCAGGAAAAAGAAGCCATTTTAATAAACGGATTGTACAGTGAAAAAAAATACTGAATTTCAAACCCCTCAAAATCAAACTCTTCTACAGTTGATTCTAAATCTTCAGAGATTAATTTGACAATTTCCTTAGCTAAAAATTCTTTATCAGAACTTATTAAATATAATTTATCGGATGAGTGTTTAGCTTTTTTAAGTTTAATTTTTTCAAGTAATTTCAATATGAAATTGAAATCAGGATTTGAACCGTCAATCAATTCTGTTTTTAAGTTATCCGGATTATTGACTTCAAAATACGGCATAAGTCATTCAATTTTTCCAAATCACAATGCGCTGCTTTACCCTTTCAAAAACCTCCTCTTCCGCCACCAAATCATTCCCAATCCGATGAGCCAGATTACTACTGCCGGAAGGATCAAATTGGTCATTTGCCAGGTCGATTTATCCAACTGAACTTTGGTCTCATTCAGTGTCGGAATTTCCAGTTTACGGTTTTTCAAATTCAGGAAATCGGTTTCACCCAAAAGATAATCTATGCAGTTGAGCAGGAAATTCTGGTTGTCATAAGAAACCGGACGTTGGTTCTTTGTATCGGGGCGCATGGAATATTTATCTTCACCTAGCCGCATCGGACGTCCCAGTAAGACATGATTTTTTGCCACATCTCCGTCAGAAATGACAATCATTTTACCGTTTGTGGTTCCGTCTTTAAAATTTTGAAATTCATTTCTTTCAAACCGTGCGGCATAAGCCGACTGGAAATCTCCTTCGAGCAATACGGCAAGCGGAATCCGACCCATCTGATATTCCTCCGGATTGATTTCCGCAACCTCGCCCAATTCAATCAGGCTCATGGAAGGCTGCAACGTACTGTATGGAGA
>JAEZDQ010000063.1 GCA_023433225.1 Bacteroidota bacterium
CATGGAAACCTTTGTATTGGACCCTTCGTATGCGGAACCTTATCTGGAAAATTAAGAATTCTATTTAACTTATTGAATGCTGCCCCAAAGGCGGCATTTTTTTATTTCAGGAAAAAGAAAAACGCTCCCGGAAAATTCCGGAAACGTTTTTACCAACCTAAACCTATGAAAAATTAATCGTTAATCTACGTTGTCGTGCAGGAAATTGTTCGGACGGATTTTAAGCTCGTCGTTACTGTCTTTTCCCAACACGAGATCTGATGGTGAATTCGGGTTCCGTTCATTGAGTTCAATCCCTTGTCTTTTGTAGGCGGGAATGCTCTCCACTTCATCCACGGATTTACTGTTTAGTGTATTTTTAAATTTATAATTGAATTGTTTCAACCTTGCACGGCGCTCTTCAATCGCTTGGGAGAGAGATTGGGAAATAGGCGCATCTGTGGGGTCATGGGCTTCCTCCCATTCCGGCTTCACTTCCTTTTTAGTTTCTTTGCGCGCCGTAGTTTGGGTATTTGCAAAAATGTTTTCAGCCTCCTCTTCTTCTTCAAAATCGTCTTCCAATGTAAACAGGAAGGTTTCGGTGATTTCTTCTTCAGAAGGCTCGATTTCGGTCACCGGAAATTCTTCTTGTTTCGGTAATGGCTCAAAAGCAATTTCTTCTTCGAATAAAGGAGTTTGTATAATTTCTGATTTCAGTTGGGGTTCCCAATCTTCTGCTTCTATTTGAGTTTGCTTTGTCGGGTTTTCCTCTTCTTCGGTCAAATAAAATTTAACTTGCTGCGGAACTTCATCGAATTTCAACTCGAGTGCTTTGGAAATGGGTTTTTGGATACCAATTTCATCATCTTCCTCCAACTTCATTTTTTTAACATGAACCGGGAAAGGTGTTTCTTTAGAAAGTTTTTGAATCAATGGTTGTTCTTCTTCGAGCCGATGAAAGATTTTTTCTTCTTCCCTTCCTGTAAAAACTTGGTCTTCGGCTGGAAATCCGGTAGCCACAATCGTCACGCTGATTTTATCGCCTAAATCCATGTCTTCTCCAATCCCCATAATGATGTTGGCGTTGTTGCCGGCTTCGTTTTGGATGTAATCGTTGATAGTTCCGATTTCATCCATGGTCACTTCATTCTCGCCCGATACGATTAGTAAGAGAACATTTTTTGCACCTGAAATCTTATTGTTATTGAGCAAAGGCGAATCCAAAGCACCGACAATGGCTTCCTTCGCTTTGTTTTCACCGCTCGCCTTCCCCGTTCCCATAATGGCGGTACCACTGTCGGCCAACACGGTACGGGCATCTTTGAGGTCAATGTTTGTCGCATAATGTTTGGTGATAACTTCGGCGATGCCTTTGGCGGCGGTGGTCAACACTTCGTCGGCACGCATAAAGGCGTCTTTATAGCCTAAATTACCGTACAATTCCCGGAGTTTATCGTTATTGATTACGATCAGTGAATCGACATTTTTCCTTAATTTTTCAATGCCTCGTTCGGCTTGTTCTAACCTCATTTTTCCTTCGAAATAGAATGGCGCAGTCACAATCCCCACAGTGAGGATTCCCATTTCCTTGGAAATTCCCGCAATCACGGGAGCGGCTCCGGTTCCGGTTCCGCCACCCATTCCGGCAGTTATGAAAACCATTTTTGTATTGGTATCCAAGAATTTTTTGATGTCCTCCATGCTTTCCAAAGCAGCTTGTTCACCCACCTCAGGATTGGCTCCCGCGCCCAGACCTTCCGTAGTGGATTGACCCAGTTGCACCCGATTCGGTACGGGGCTGTTGTTCAAAGCTTGGGCATCGGTATTGCATACGACAAAATCCACGCCTGTAATCCCTTGTTGGTGCATGTGGTTCACGGCATTGCTACCCCCGCCCCCTACACCTATGACTTTGATAGATGAAGAGCGGTGTTTTGGTAAGTCAAACATAAAATCTCCGGTGCTCATATTTTTATTTTTTTGGGTTCAATTTATTCGGTTTCATTAATCATTTGGATAAACTTATCAGTCCATTTGGAAAAAATGGAAGGCCCCTTGGCTTGTTTGGGCTTGGCTTGTTTTTTTATTTTAGAATTTTTCATGTCCATTCCTAAGAATTCATCGATTTTTTCTTCGCTCTGACTAGTTTCCTGCGTGTTGGAAGCAGACTCTTCCTCTGCCCATTCGGATTGGTTTTCTTCGAGTTTCTCAAGTCCTTTCATCAACAATCCAACGGAAGTTGCGTATTCCGGGCCAGATAGTTGTTCGACCAAATCCCCAACGATGTGTTCATTGGAATAACCTATTCGGACATCGCTGCCGGTAATGTATTCGGAGAGCTGTCGGATGTGTTTCAACTTGGAGCCGCCGCCGGTCATCACAATTCCTGCAATAAGTTTTTTCTTCTGTTCTTCGCATCCGTAATGTTTCAATTCCAAATAGCTTTGTTCCAATATTTCTTGGACACGGGCATGGATGATCTGTGACAATCTTTTGAGTGAAATTTCCTTGGGATCACGGCCTCTCAGTCCCGGAATGGAAACGATTTCGGTTTCTTTGTTTTCGCCCGGCCAAGCGGAACCGAACTTTTCTTTCAGCAGTTCAGCTTGCCTTTCGATGATGGAACAACCGACCTTGATGTCTTCGGTGATGACATTTCCCCCGAAAGGGATTACCGAAGTATGTCGGATGGTATTGTCCTTGAAAATAGCGATATCGGTAGTTCCGCCCCCAATGTCAATCAGGGCGACACCTGCTTCTTTTTCTTCTTTGTTGAGTGCTGCATCCGCTGATGCCAAGGGCTCCAGCGTAATTCCGGCCAAATTCAATCCGGCATTTTTCACGCAACGGGCAATATTTTTGATGGATGCGACCTGACCAACAACTACGTGAAAGTTCGCTTCCAAGCGGCTTCCATACATACCAATCGGTTCTTTGATTTCTCCTTCACTGTCCACTTTGAAATCCTGGGGAAGCACATGAATGATTTCTTCACCCGGCAACATAACCAATTTATATACTTGGTTTACAAGTTTTTTCAAATCATTTTCGTCGATGACATCTTCATAATTCGGACGGGTAATGTAGTCGCTGTGCTGTAAACTTCGGATATGCTGACCGGCTATGCCAACTGTAACATCGGTTATTTTGCAACCCGAAGTCGCTTCCGCTTCGGCGACGGCTTCTTTGATGGAACAAACGGTTTGGGTAATGTTATTGACTACACCGCGGTGAACCCCTAAACTTTTTGCTTTTCCGACTCCCAGAATCTGGATTTTACCATGCTCATTTTTTTTACCTACCATAGCCACAATCTTTGTGGTGCCTATGTCTAATCCTACTGCTATTCCTTTATTACTCATCACTGTCTCTTTTGGTTGCAACAATTTGGTTATTAAATTTCAAGTTAATTTTTTTGTAATAATTCATCCCTACTTTACCCAAGTATTGGTTGTAAAACAATTTGAGCTTTTCAAACTTGTTTTCAAAATCTTTTAATTCACCAAATTCAATGACGTAATCACCTTTGTTAACTAACAAAATAAAGGAATTTGGTTGTTGTTTTCGGATGGCGATAATGTGTTTTTTCAACAACTTATCAGCCGAAATGAACTGAATCAGTTCTATCAAATTTTTATAATCTTCTTTCTTAATCGGCCCTCCAACCAAAATGACTTCTGCCGAATAAAGATTGGAAAGCGGGATTTTTGCCTGTTCAACAGTTAAATAATATTCGTCCGTCCCGGTATTGACACGAGCTATCGGTTGATTCTGTACAATCCGCACCGACATATCACCGTTCAAATCCTGGAAATCCTGAGATTTTTTGATGAAAGGATTATGGTCTAAAGTTTTTTCAATTTCAGAAATATTCAAGTTTCCCAACGGGGTTTGGCTTACTTTGAGTTGTTTGCCGTCCAGCATGGTTCGTACCAAACTGTCGTTCACGAAATAAGTCCCGGCTTCATGATCAATTTGAATCCGGATGTCTTTTACACCTTTGTCCGCATGGCGTTGTGCGGAAAAGCTGAGTAAAAAAACCAAAATAGCTACGCCAATCACGGCTTTCAATAAAGTTAGCTTAGCTTTCATGCAACCATTCTTTTATGGGTTTTACCAATGTGTCGATGTTTCCTGCACCTGCCGTAATCAGCACATCGAAATCCTTTGATTTGATTCTGTTCAACGCATCCTGTAAAGAAGAAACTTCTTTTTTCTTTAAATTAATTTGATCCAATAACCAATGTGAATGGATCCCTTCCATCGGCTCTTCTCGCGCCGGATAAATATCCAGTAAAATCAATTCGTCAAAACCGGATAAACTCTCTGCAAAACCCTCTGCAAAATCCCTTGTCCGGGAATACAAATGCGGTTGAAACACGCCTAAAACCTTTTTCCCGGGGAACATTTCGCGAATTGAATGAATCACAGCATTCAGTTCGGTCGGGTGGTGGGCATAGTCATCAATATAAATTTTCCCGTGGATGTCCCAACGGTTGAATCTTCTTTTAATCCCTTTGAAATTCGACAAAGCAAAGCTGATTTTATTGAAAGAGACTTTCATAAAGTGGGCAACGGCAATGGCAGCAGTGGCATTTTCTACATTATGCTGCCCGGGGAGTGATAAGCGGAAGTTTTTGAGCAGTTCGCCTTCGGGCGTTGCTACATCGAAATGATAAGTGCCGTTTTCAATCCGGATATTGACAGCATCATAATCCGCGCCGCTTTCTACACCGTAGGTCATCGCCTCTGAAATGGGCAATCCCTTTCTTACAAACAATTGCTCGGTGACCTTTTTACCGAATTCAATAAAGGTTTTTTCAAATGTTTCTTTGTCACCGTAGATATCGAGGTGATCCGCATCAATGGAAGTAATGATGCCTATTTTCGGTGAAAGTTTCAGAAAAGACCGGTCAAATTCGTCTGCTTCCGCAACCGTGATTTCGCCTCCGTTCATGATGATGTTGGAGTCATAATTTTCCACCACACCACCCAGAAATGCGGTGCTTGGCAATCCGGCTTCTTTTAAAACATAGCCTAATATGGATGAAGTCGTTGTCTTCCCGTGTGTGCCTGCTACGGCGATTCCATAGGTGTTGGCAGTAATTTCACCCAAAACTTCAGAGCGTTTTAGAATGGTGAAATTATTTTGAAGAAAGTATTGGTATTCTTTTAAATAAGTTGGGACTGCCGGGGTATGAATGACCAAAGTATTGTGGGGATTCAAAAAGTTGGGAATTTTGGTTATATCGTCCTCGTAATGGATGTCTAAACCTTCTTCTTCCAACTGTTTGGTGAGTTCTGTCAAGGTTTTGTCATAACCCAAAACCACTTTTTCCAATGATTTGAAATAGCGTGCCAAAGCACTCATTCCGATACCTCCCGCACCAATGAAATAATAATATGTTTTGTCTAAAATGCTCATTTTGAAATTATTTTAAATTCTACATTTTGAATTATAGAAATGTCATTATAAGTTGTTTTCATAAAGACCATAAATTACACTTCTTCTATTAAATTCAAAATTATATCGACTATTTCTTTGGTTGCATCAGGCTTTCCGAGTTTTTTGATGTTTTCGGAAAGTACTTGCTGCTTTTGTTCATCACCGGATAAATCCAGTACGGTTTTCAAAAGTTCATCGGGCACCCGGCTGTCGGGAACCATGATTGCGGCTGATTTATCGACCAAAGCGCGTGCATTTTTGGTTTGGTGGTCTTCCGCCGCAAACGGAAAGGGAACTAAAATGACCGGTTTACCGATCAGGCATAATTCAGAAATGGCCATTGCCCCTGCACGTGAAACAATGATGTCCGCCGCTGCATAAGCATCTTGCATATTGTAAAAAAACTCTGAAAGATGGATTCCCGATAAATCATTTTCGGTTTGGTTTTTTATTTTTTCAAATTCCAGTTTTCCGGTCTGCCATATCAATTGAACGTCGTTTTCCTTTAATTTTGCGAGTCCTGCAAGCCAAGCATTGTTCAAAGTACGGGAACCCTGACTGCCTCCGACCGAAAGAATTACCTTTTTCCGTGGATCCAACCCAAAGGATGATACGGCACTATTTCTTTCCGGTAAATTTTGGAATAATTCAGGTCTAATTGGGTTTCCGGTATAATGTACTTTCTCTATCGGAAACTGAGGAATCCTTTCATAAGCCGTACAAATTGCAACGGCATCTTTGGCCAATAATTTATTGGTAATGCCCGGAAAAGAATTCTGTTCCTGAATGACAATCGGAACGCCTTTGTTGGAAGCTCTTTTGAGGACGGGGCCGCTGGCAAATCCTCCCGTACCTACAGCGACATCCGGCGTGAATTCACGAACGGTTCGGGCAGCCATATTCAAACTTTTAAAGAGTTTAAATGGAAATGAAAAGTTAGCAAACAAATTCCCCCGGTTGATCCCCGCGATGGGAAGCCCTTTGATTTTATAGCCTGCTTTGGGGACTTTTTCCATTTCCATTTTGCCAAGGGCTCCTACAAAAAGGATTTCCGCTCCGGGTAAGCGGCGCATGATTTCATCCGCTATGGCGATGGCGGGATAAATGTGCCCACCGGTCCCTCCTCCGCTGATGATGATTTTAGGCGATATCTTGGATGGCTGCTTCACTGTTTCTTTTTTCTTCTAATTCAATTTCTTCAGGCGATTTAATCGCTCTGCTCACGCTTAATATAATCCCAAACGCCATACAAGTCACCCAAAGAGAGGTTCCTCCATAACTAATCATCGGCAAAGGTTGACCCGTTACCGGAAATAAATTGACTGCTACACCCATATTGATCAATGCCTGAAAAATAACGGGCAATCCGACCGCCAAAACCAATAAGGTTCCAAAAAAGGTATGGATTTTCGTGGCGATAATCATAATCCTAAACAAAACCAAAAGGAAAAGGAAAAGCAATAAAGCGCCACCGAACATTCCATATTCTTCTACAATAATCGCATAAATGAAATCTGAAGACGATTGGGGCAATGTATGTTTGAATACACTTTTCCCAGGTTGCAAGTTGAAAACACCACCGCGGTTGATTGCCGCTTTGGCGTGTTGAACCTGATAGGAAGCCAAACCGTCTCCGGATGAGAAATTATCAATCCGAGATTTCCAAGTGTGTACGCGGGAGTTCGGAATCAAATCCGCATAATTAAACGCGATGTAAACGAAAATCCCTCCGGCTACGATTCCTGTCACCATGATTCCAACCAAGTATTTCATCGGAAATCCTCCTAAAAACAACATGATCATACACATCGCAAACAACATGACGGCTGTGGAACCGTTGGCAGGGAAAATCAATCCGATGATTACAAACATGGGGAAAAACAAAGGCAGAATCGTTTCAGCTAATTTTATTTTTTTATCCCTGATTTTGGTTAAATACCTAGCGATGTAAACCAATAAAACCATAGACGCAAAAGTGGAAGTCTGAATGGAAAAGGAAGTCCCGGGAAGTTTAAGCCAACGTGCGGCATTGGCTCCTTCAATGGTTGTGCCTTGTATGATAGTGGCAATCAGCATGATTACAACCAAAGGCAGCCCAAGTAAAGCAATCCCTCCGAAATATTTATAATCGACCCTTTGCAGCGCAATGATGATGATGATCCCCACGATCAAGAAGAAAGCATGTTTCCCGATGTGCGAAATGACCGAACCCGAACCGACGGTATAAACCAAATTGGAGCTTGCCGAATAAACCGGCAAAAATGAAAAGATTGCCAAGAAAACGATGAACGCCCACAGGTATTTGTCTCCTTTTATATATCTCTTCAGAAATCCTAACATGTCAATTTTTGTGGTTGAACTTTATAAACTTTTAATTTCTTTTTTGAATTGATTGCCGCGGTCTTCATAGTTTTCAAACAAATCAAAACTCGCATTAGCCGGTGAAAGCAAAACGGTATCTCCCTTCCGACCAAGCATATAGGCGGCGCGCACTGCGTCACGCATCGATTTGGTTTCCACTAAATTATCCACCAAACCTTCAAATGCCGAAATGATTTTGGAATTATCCATTCCCAGACAAACAATCGCCCTGACTTTCTTTTGAACCAATGGAATCAAGTCCGCATAATCATTGCCTTTGTCTTGGCCACCTACAATCCAAACAGTCGGCGTATTCATGCTTTCCAACGCATAATAAACCGCGTTGACATTGGTTGCTTTCGAATCGTTGATAAACTCAATTCCGCCTACTTTGAGGACAGATTCAAGGCGGTGTTCAACGGCCAAAAAGTCAGACAAACTCCTTTTCAAAGTGTCTTTCCTGATTTTTAAAATATTGGCAGCGGTGGCCGCGGCCATGGTGTTCGATAAATTATGTTTTCCCCTCAAAGCGATTTCAGAAACGGGGATTTCTAACTGATCGGGATAGTTTACATAAATTTTGGATTCATCTGCATAAGTTCCATCTTGCATTTCCTTGTTCATAGAATACGGTATTTTTTTTGCGTTAGTGTTAATTTCTTTCAATAAATCTATGGTGTTGTCATCGTCAAAATTGTAAACGAAATAGTCTTCATGCGACTGGTTTTCGGTAATTTTGAATTTGGATCGCGCATAGCTTTCCAATTTATAATCGTACTGATCTAAATGGTCCGGGGTAATGTTGAGTAAAATCGCGATGTAAGGTTTGAAAGTCAGCATATCGTCTAATTGAAAACTGCTGATTTCCAACACATAATAATCGTAATTATTTTCTACGACCAATTGAGCAAAACTCTTTCCGATGTTGCCTCCTAAACCGACGTTCAGGCCGGATTGCGAAAGGATATGGTAAACCAAGGAAGTCGTCGTGGTTTTACCGTTGCTTCCCGTAATGGCGATGATTTTCGCCTTCGTATAGCGCGAAGCCAGTTCGATTTCGGAAATAACCGGAATATTTACGGCGTTCAATTTCTTTATTAAATCCGATTTTTTGGGAATTCCCGGACTTTTCACCACCAAATC
>JAEZDQ010000085.1 GCA_023433225.1 Bacteroidota bacterium
GGATGATGACATGGTCGCCAATCACAGAATGATCCCCAATCGATACGTTGGCGTGAATCAAGCAGTTTTTTCCGATTTTTACATGATTTCCGACAAAGACATTCGGTTGCAAATGCGTTCCTTCACCTATCTGAGCCGTGGAAGCAATGGATTGATTGGCGTTCTGAAATGAATTAAAATATTGCCCGATTTTCACAAAATCACGAAACGGGTCGTCTGAAATCAACAAGGCCTTTCCTTCCGGACATTCAACTTCTTTATTAATCAAAACGATGGTCGCGGCACTTTGTAAGGCTTTGTCATAATATTTCGGATGATCCACAAATACGATATCACCTTTTTCCACACGGTGGATTTCATTGATTCCTTCTACCGGAAAGTTGGAGTTACCTACATATTTTGTATTGATGATTTCAGCTATTTCACTTAAAGTATAAATTCTTGGAAATTTCATTTGTGTGAATTTGAAGCAAATATATTCTTTTCGGAATTGAAAATAGTTTATCGGTTCAATAAGAATCCTTTTAAAAACAAAAAACCCGAATCAGCAGACCGGGTTTATATATTGATGTTTAAACATTCTAAGCTTTCTGGAACAATACCGTTACGCCTTCCTGCTCAGGTAAGGTGGGACGTAATTCAAGGTGCAATCCGTGTTTTCTTTCCTTGGCTTTCATACGGAACCATCCGGTCAGCCAATACGGAATCATGGAGGAAAAGAAAATGATGCCCCAGAATCCGCAACAAGCCATAAACAGGAAAAACACAAAACCTATAAACTGAATCATAATCCTATACTTTATTGTCAGTACAAAAGTAAAAAATTAAATCTAATTCCAAAACGAAACTGAAAATTATCAGTTTTAAAAAATCTTAGCTTCAGGTTGCTTAACTTTGGGCTTTAATTTTCAAACAGATAGAAAATGGAATTCAGAATTGAAAAAGATACGATGGGTGAAGTGAAGGTTCCTGCCGATAAATATTGGGGCGCCCAAACGGAACGTTCACGCAATAATTTTAAAATCGGGCCGGCGGGTTCCATGCCGCGTGAAGTGGTTTACGGATTTGCTTATTTGAAAAAAGCAGCCGCTTACGCCAACTATGAATTGGGTGTTTTAGCTGTCGAAAAAAGAGATGCCATTGCACAGGTTTGTGATGAGATTTTAACCGGAAATTTAGACGATCAATTTCCGTTGGTTATCTGGCAAACAGGTTCGGGAACCCAATCCAATATGAATGTAAACGAAGTCATCGCCAATCGGGCTCAAGTACTTTCAGGCGGGAAAATCGGTGAAGGTGAGCCTGTTTTGAAGGCCAACGACGATGTAAATAAATCGCAATCTTCCAATGACACCTTTCCTACCGGGATGCACATTGCCTGCTACAAAACGGTGATGGAAAAAACCATTCCGGGCGTAGAACAATTAAGAAATACTTTAAAAAGCAAATCTGAACAGTTCAAAGATGTCGTAAAAATCGGGCGGACGCATTTAATGGATGCTACACCGTTGACTTTGGGGCAGGAAATTTCAGGTTATGTTTCTCAGTTAGACCACGGTTTAAAAGCATTGAAAAACACATTGGCTCATTTGTCGGAACTGGCGTTGGGAGGTACTGCCGTAGGAACAGGTTTGAACACACCAAAAGGATACGATGTTTTGGTTGCCAGATACATTGCTGAATTTACCGGTTTGCCATTTGTAACTGCCGAAAATAAATTTGAAGCCCTTGCTGCGCATGATGCCATTGTGGAATCTCACGGAGCTTTGAAACAATTGGCTGTTTCTTTGAATAAAATTGCCAATGACATCCGAATGATGGCTTCCGGGCCACGCTCGGGAATCGGAGAAATTTTCATTCCGGAAAACGAACCCGGCTCTTCCATCATGCCCGGAAAAGTAAATCCGACCCAATGTGAGGCTTTGACTATGGTCGCTGCACAGGTGATGGGAAATGATGTTGCCATTACTATTGGTGGAACACAAGGCCATTATGAATTGAATGTATTTAAACCGATGATGGCTTACAACTTTTTGCAAAGTGCGGAATTAATTGGAGATGCTTGTGTTTCTTTCGACGAACATTGTGCGCAGGGAATTGAACCTAATTACAATCGCATCAAAGAATTGGTAGATAATTCACTGATGCTGGTTACGGCATTGAATACCAAAATCGGATATTACAAATCTGCCGAAATCGCGCAAACGGCTCATAAAAACGGCACGACTTTGAAAGATGAAGCGGTTCGTTTAGGGTATGTTTCTCCGGAGGATTTTGATGCCTGGGTGAGACCGGAAGATATGGTTTAGCCCCTCCTAATCTCCCCAAAGGGAGGAATTTGTTAAGTTATAAAATGAAAATCCCGAGTTTGAAGTTCGGGATTTTTTTCTATTCGCAGGAATTGATGTACTGAACAATCATTTCCTCAAAAAGTTCCTCATAAAACATTGTCGAGCTATCATTTATATATTCCTGATACAATTCTGCTTCATAGCGCTTAAAATCCTCTTTTTTCATTTGCTTTTTGGCCTTCTTCTTTTTTGCTTTGTATTCCGCTTTATAAGTATCGGTCAGTTTTTTGCCGTAAATATTCTTAACCAGTTTGACGAATTTGGCTTGAAACCCGGCTTTGTTTAAGGATTCCTGTTGCTCAACATATTCGAGAAATTTCGGACAATCTTCTCCCAAAAGTTTGAATGACAAATAATATTTATCCGATAATTTCGCAATGGTAAAGAAATTCCCGAAAGTGAAATTTGTCGGTTTTATACCTTCCGTTTTATCTGCAGGTTTGAAATAATAATGCAATGCTGAAATCTTGCAACTACTATAG
Source organism: Bacteroidota bacterium (assembly GCA_023433225.1). Lineage (GTDB taxonomy): Bacteria > Bacteroidota > Bacteroidia > Flavobacteriales > Weeksellaceae > Moheibacter. The sequence goes on from JAEZDQ010000085.1 coordinate 2,834, forward strand.
GAATCACTCTGACATTGGGATTCTACAAAACTGAAGACGCTGATTTTTCCGTTTTTGAATTTAACCGGAGCCAAAAATTCCGGAACATCCATATCTTTTTGCAGGTTATTATCGTACATGATGACTTTTAATTTTTCATAAGTCACAATCTGAAATTCGTCTGAACGAGGTTTGAATTCTTTTCTTTCAATTTTTAAAATATCTTTCAGTTCAATTTTTTCTTCATCACCTTTTTCACTTTTCCGGAAATAAAAAGCTTTATCCGCCAAACCAAAACGGGTTTCAGAAGAAGCAAAACTTTCGGCAATGAGCTGAGGCTGGAAATTCACCACCCTCTTATCGCCAAAATCCAAAAGATAACCTTCTTTGACTGTTCCGTCTTCCAGATAAACTTTGGATTCAAAGTACTGATTCTTTCCTATGTTGAATACAAATTGGGCGTTTAAAAATGGAAAGCAGAGAATCCCGATCAGGGTTATGAGTTTTTTCATGTACAATTATTTTAGCAAGCAAAATAAAAAAATCCCCCGAATTTCAATCAAGGGATTCTAAATTATTTAAGATTGTATTATTAAGCAGATTAAGGTATCTTACTTTTTCCCATATCGCTCATAAGCCAAACGAACGGCTTTGTTCACGTCGATTACGCCGCCGGTCACCGATAGGTCACTGAATTTCCTTGAATCGCCTTCACTTCCCGTTTTGACAATTGCATCGGAAACATTCACCGTTTCAAACAAAACTTCTTTTACTTGTTCCGAAGTCATGTGCGGGAAATAGGCCCAGATGAGCGCTGCCGCTCCGGCCGCTACCGGAGAGGCCATGGAAGTTCCTTGTGCATAGCGGTAAGTTTGGTCGGGAATGGTGGAATAAATCTCCGTTCCCGGCGCATAAATATCGACTTTCACTGTTCCAAAGTTTGAAAAAGAGGCTTTCAGATTATCATTGTAACGTGTGCTTGCGCCTACCGTAATCCAGTTTTTAGCCATTGGAATCATTTCGTCGTCTTTGAAATTGCTCGGGTAATTGGTATTGTAATCCAAATCCTTGTTGTCGTTACCGGCCGCGTGGAACATCAGTACACCTTTGCTGTCGGCATATTTGATGGCATCATAAACCAGTTCTTTTTCAGGCGAAAATGCTTTTCCAAAACTCATATTCAGGACTTTCGCTCCGTTGTCCACCGCATAGCGGATGGCATTTGCCACGTCCATATCGCGCTCATCTCCGTCCGGAACCATGCGCACCGACATGAGTTGAACCACATCGCCCGCAACTCCTTTCATACCCAGTTCGTTACTGCGAACCGCGCCGATGATTCCCGCAACATGTGAACCGTGGAATGCGTCGGGACCTTCAACTTCATTGTTTCCGTAACCGATTTTCGCATCGCTCGTCCTTCCGTTGGTCGGGTCAAATTGTAAATTGTAAGCGTATTTCAAATTCCCGTCAAACTTTTTGGTATTGTTGTCAAATTCTTCATTTGCTTTAGCGATAATTTCATCCATGGTCAATCCCATGAAATCAGGATTATTTTGGATAATGAATTCCACTTTGCTTTTTAATTCTTTGTCCGCTTCGGTTTCATCAGCAAATTTTCCTACATTTTCGACGGTCAGTTTCACGTCTTTGGTGTATGCTTTCAGTTCATTCAAAAATTCCAGAACCTGCGCACGTTCCGCTTTCACCTTGTCTAAATCCGCTTTGGCAGAATAATATTTTTCCGCCCAAGTTTTTCTTGCTTTCAAATACATTTGGTATTCAGCCGGCATTTTTTGCATATTGGCTATATCCGATTTTTTATTGCCTGAATTAAACAAAGGAGTATAAAGCACCACTACACGGGTCGCTTCGTAAGAGTCTTCATTGAAATCCACGCCTTTGTCATCCGCGCAGAAATCCCAACCGTAAACATCGTCCACATAGCCGTTTTTATCGTCGTCTTTTCCGTTGCCTGCTTTTTCTTTGGGATTGACCCAGATATTGGCTTTCAAATCTTCGTGGTCGATTTCAATCCCACTGTCCAAAACCCCGACGACCACTTTCACCGGTTTCAGGTTTTTGGATTTCAGAAATTCGATTGCGGCATCAGTCCCGATTCCGTAAACACCGGTTTCAGCAAAATTCTGGTGAAACCAATTCTGCTTTTCCAATTCGGCTTTGTCTTGTGCAAATACGGTTGCTGCCACAAAAGCCAATGATAAACTCAATAGTATTTTTTTCATTCTTCCCTAATTAAATCAAATGGATTATAAATTATTTTAAACGATTGGAAACAAATATAATGGTTTTCATTACAATTGAAGCGATTTTTAGTCGGCTCTTGCTTCAACAATGGTAAAAACCTTTTCGATGCGGTTGCCATGCGTGTCACTGATGATTATTTTATGTTTACCGGGCGCAGGCAAAAGCGGCATTTGATGGATCGATTGGGTAGCCCCGATGAATTCACCGTCTAAATGCCAGAAAAGTTTTTCGGCCGGTTTATTGTGCGCAACATCAAAAATGACCGCTTGTTTTTGACCGTTGAAATCAATGGGAAGGAAAATCTTGGTGAAGTTTTTCGGATAAATAAAGTCAAAAGGTTTATCCGAACCGGAAACCTCACAACCGGACAAAAAAGGTGGCAAAGGTCGGTAATAAGGATGACCTTTCGAAAAATAATACGCTTGAATCGCCGGCAATACAAACCAGTTTCGGGTTTGCATTTCATCGACCGGATAACAATCGCTGTTCACCCGAAAAGAGCCGGTTTTGTCCAAATGGATTTTTTGATGGAACATACAAGCTTCCGCGTGGTTGCCCGATTTCGGCACTGTCTGCATAATATATTCATTGCAATTGGCTCCAAACAAATAACCGCTTTGCTTACAGGTTTTGACTGTTGCCCAACCGTTTTTAGGTTTAGGGAAACCCGCTCTTAGTTCCAAACGGCTGAACACATCAAACATGATAGGCGCGGCTGCTTTCACCCCGATGATGCCCGGCCTGCCTTCTCCGTCTGCATTACCAACCCAAACCGCAACTACATATTCAGGCGTTACACCCACCGACCAAGCGTCTTTGAACCCGTGGCTTGTACCGGTTTTCCATGCGATGTTTTTTGAAGAATAAACCTGCCAACCCGATTCGGAATCCGGTCGTGCCAGATTTTGCAATGCTTTTATAGTCAAATAAGCGGCTTGCGGCTTTACCGGGAACTGTTGGTTTTTGGTTTTTAGATTTTCTAAATATTGAATTTCTTGCGGGAAATTCCCTCCTCCGGAATGGGCGACCGAATAAGCCAGGTTCCGATAAGCTTTGGCAAGTTCCCATAATTCCACCTCACCCCCACCGACAATCAAGGAAAGTCCGTAATGCTTGGGTGTATGGGTAAAAGTTGAAAAACCGAATTGTTTTAAGCGATGGTGAAACTTTGGTACGCTGTATTTTTCAAGCAAATCAACCGCCGGGATATTCAGCGATTTAGCCAGTGCTTCATCTGCCGGAACCGCACCGGCATATTGTTTATCATAATTTTCGGTAAAATCAGCCGGGGTATCATTGAGCAACATTTTGGGCAGCAATTGCCCGTCTTCTAACATAGAAGCGTACAAAAACGGCTTTAAAATACTACCGCTGCTGCGCCGTGAATGGATGATGTCCACCTGATTGGAATGGCCGAAATTTTTATCGCTCGTATTGCCTACGTAAGCTTTCACATTCCCTGTTTTGACTTCGACCAAGAGTACGGCAATATTGTGTATTTCGCTCGAAGAAAGTATCCTTTGGTGGGCTTCAACGATTTGGTTCAATTGTTCTTGCCAATGGGAATTCAGGGTGGTATGGAGCCGCATTCCTTTGTGTGATTTGGCTGAAGTATGGAGCAGATGCGGTGCGATTTCCGGCAGAGGATTGGGTTTGCCGGGCAAGGGCTCGGACAGAGCCAGTTGGTAGTCATCATCGGATAGGTAATTTTCATTTCTTAATTTGGTCAATAAACGGTTTCTTTTATTCAACAATAATTCTTGGTTTTTACCGGGAAAAATCAATGAAGGCGCATTAGGCAAAACCGCCAAAGTTGCCGATTCGCCCCAAGAAAGTTGGTGTGCGGACTTCGCATAGTACCGCCAAGCTGCTGCATCCAGCCCGACTACATTTCCGCCGAAAGGCGCATGGGAAACATATAAATTGAGGATTTCATTTTTGGAATAAGTCAATTCCAGCCGGGTTGCCTGAATGATTTCCAAAAATTTCTGCCAATAAGTCCGTTCGGGATTTTGTTTGGCCAAGCGGATGGTTTGCATTGTGATTGTACTTCCGCCGCTTTTGATGCCCCCGGCCGTATAATTCTGGCGAAAAGCCCGAAAGAGGGAAACAGGATTGACGCCCGGGTGTTTCCGGAAATAAGCATCTTCAAATTGGGTAATGCAAATTTCGAAACGCTTCGGAACCGAATCACTCACCGGAAACCGCCATTGTTCGTCTCGGGAAATCGTTGCGCCCAATAGCCGTTTGTCTTCACTATAAAGAATCGTGGAAGTGTCTTCATTGAAAAGTGGCTTGGGCAAAGCAAAAAACAGGTACCAAATCAGGAAAACCCCAGTGATTCCCCCAATCGGTATTTTATATTTCCGGTAAAAAAATTTCAGTCTTCGCCGCAAGGAAATAATTTTTCCCCGAATTTAATTCAAATTATTTGGAATGCGCAACCAGATAAGCCCGCACCAGTTTACTTTCGTCATAAGTAAGTTGGGTCTTGGGAATCATTCTTTTCAGAACGGTATTCCATTGCTCCGGATTTCGGGAATCGGGATCAAAAAGTTTATGGCACTGAGCGCAACTGTTTGCATAGTAAGCCTCACCTTGTGAGAGTTGGGTTTCTGAAAATTCCGCCAGCACTTCTGTTTTGGACGGAACGGGCTCCAGATGCGCCACGGTATTTACGACTCTAGTAGCACAGCCGGCCATGAATAGGACGAGGGCAACCACTCCGATGGTTTTTAAAATTTCTGTCATTGAATTAGAATTTTAAATTGAAAGTTAAGGATTGAAAGTCAAACAAGCAATTGTTTAAATTAATTTAGAATAAAAATAAAACAACCTCATTTTTTAATTAGTTTTACATTCTGATTTTAAGTAGTATGACACGCAAAGCATTTTATTTATTATTGGGTGCAGCTATATTGAGTTGCTGGCCGCTCAATGCACAATACACTTCCATACCCGATCCTCAATTTGAAAATTACCTTGAAGCCAACGGTATGGGTGACGGCATTGCCAACAACGGACTGGTACTGACCGGCAATATAGAAAATGTAACCGAGCTTGTTATTTTCGCCCAAAACATATCTAGCCTGACGGGAATTGAGGATTTTGCCGCACTGGAGTGGTTATCCGTTTCAGACAATCCGGTTGCTGAAGTAGATTTGAGCCAAAATACCCAACTGAAAAAACTCGGATTTATACACGCACCCCTAAGCAACCTAGATTTGACCCAATTGGAAAACCTGACTGACCTTTACCTTACCCTTAATCTGCAACTGACCACTTTAACCATCGGAAATA
>JAEZDQ010000102.1 GCA_023433225.1 Bacteroidota bacterium
GCCCATTGGGGTGAACTGGATTTCCTGCTGATTGACCTTCCTCCCGGCACTGGCGACATTCATTTGTCCATCGTCCAGCAATTGCCCATCACGGGTGCGGTCATCGTCAGCACACCCCAAAACATTGCATTGGCCGATGCCCGCAAGGGGGTGGCAATGTTCAAGATGGAAGCCATCAATGTTCCCGTTTTGGGTATCATTGAAAACATGGCTTATTTTACGCCTGCAGAATTGCCTCAAAACAAATATTATATTTTCGGCCAAAACGGAGCCAAGAATTTAGCCGAAAAGTTAGGTGTTCCCTTTTTAGGGGAAATCCCACTTGTACAAAGCATCAGGGAAGCAGCGGACGCGGGAAGGCCGGCGGCATTGCAGCAAGACACGCCCGTTTCCAATAATTATGAAACCATTACACAGAACACAATCATCAGTCTGGTGGAACGCAACGATACCCTCCCCCCGACCGAAATAGTAAGAATTACCACGATGGCAGGGTGTTCAACAACAAAAAATAAGTAATTTTGTGGTTATGAGTGAAGCAAATTTAATTGAAAGGATTCAACAGGGATTGGCGGAAATCCGCCCGTTTTTGAACAATGACGGCGGAGACATCGAATTGGTTTCCGTTGAAAACGGCATTGTAATCGTAAAGCTTACCGGAACCTGTACCGAATGCACCATCAATCAGATGACATTGAAATCCGGCGTAGAAATGACCGTCAAAAAGTACGCTCCCGAAATCCTCAAAGTCATCAATGTGACCGACGTAAAACCAATGATAGACAGCAACCTTTGGTAAGATTGATTCCCTGACTTTGGCAGAATCTTTGTAACATTGTGCCCTAAAACCGATAAATGAAGAAATTATTGCCGATTATTTGCTGTTTGTTCTTAACGTTTTCATTTATTCAAAGTGATTCTCAAAACTACCAATCAGGAGAGTATTTACAATACCGGATTCATTATGGTTTACTGAATGCCGGTTTTGCTACTTTAAAAGTAAATTCGGTAAAATATGAGGGCAAACCCCACTTCCATGTAGTGGGGGAAGGCTCGTCTTCCGGTGCGGTAAGGGCTTTTTACAAAGTGGACGACCGTTATGAAACCTATATCGACGCAGCGACCAATAAGCCCTCCAAGTTCATCCGAAAGATCAGTGAGGGCGGTTATACCCGTGATCAGGTTTTTACCTTTGACCATAAAAAGAAAATCGCTACCATCAATGACCGGAAAGCCCAAAAAGTATCTTACCGGGAATTCAGTTCAGATGTGCAGGACTTGCTTTCCGCCTTTTATTATTTGAGGAATTATGATACCGATAAATTAAAAACCGGGGATTTCATTGGGGTCGATATCCTGATGGCCGATGAAACCTATAAATTCAAACTGAAGATCCTCGGCCGGGAAAGCATGAAAACCAAATTCGGCCACATCAAATGTATCAAAATCCAACCTTATGTCCAGTCGGGACGGATTTTCAAAGCTTCCGAAAGCGTTACCATGTGGGTTACGGATGATAAGAACCACGTTCCGATCCAGATCAAAGCGGAACTGGCAGTAGGATCCCTAAAAGCCGATTTGCACTCCTATAACAATGTCAAGCACAAATTGAATTTCACCAAGTAATTTAGTTCCCTCCGGGCCAAGCATGCCAAGGAATCATCGCTAGCACACAGGCTATTGCGGCCGCAACCAACAACATATTTGAGAACCTTACTTGTGGAGATTTCTTCAATCTGGAGTTTACAATGGTGATAAACATGACAGAAGCGAACATCATCAATGGGTGTTCAACCGAATAAAGCCTCAAAATGTCGTCTGACATGGTGGTTTCGCCCCATTTGGAATAGGGTGATAAAATATAGAGAATTACCCCCAGAACCAATTGGATATGGAAAATCAGCGTGGTAAAAAAGCTGATGCGCAAAAGGGATTTCCCGACCGTTTTCTTTTTGGTTATGTAATAAGAGAGTGCCAGAAACAGTACCAAGCCCGCCGTGATTACCAAATAAGCCCAACCGCTGTGAAATTCTTTTAAAATAGTATAAAAGTCCATGTCTTAATTTTTAGATGTTACAAAAATAAAAAAACCTCCCAAAGTGGGAGGTTAAATTTCAACTTTAAATCGTTTTATTAAAAAGAATATTGGATTCCGGCATTGTAGGTTCTTCCAAGCCCGTAGAAGTAACCAAATCCGTCTTTCCTTCCTATGTAGGAAGTGTTGAACAAATTATAAACGTTTCCTCTGAAACGGATTTTTTGAGTCCCGAACCTGAACTCATAAGTTACACCTCCATCCACCAATGCATAAGGTGCCAATGCCTCTGATTGTTCAATTTCATCCACGCTCCCGATTTCCATTTGCCCCCAAAGCCTTGCGTAGTAATTCATGTCGAAATCCAAAGACAATCCTTTAACCACTTCGAATTTAGTCCCTAATCCAAATGAGAACTGCGGGGCATTACCAATGTTGAATCCGTCTATCTCAGCAATATCTGACTCTCCTTCGAGAATGGTAAATGTACTCACATCACGGACATCATAAGGCGAAGACCCTTCGTATTTCCAGTCACCGACTGAACCATATCCACGAATATTGAGTTTTCTGGTAATTTTAGCGTCAAAATCGATTTCGACACCTCTGTGCAATTGGGTTACATCTGTCAATAAATAAGAAACTTCCGCAATCTCAACACCATCTTTGGTAACGTAATCATCTCCGTTGAATGAAACGAATCTGTTGGCCCATTCGGTCTGGTAAACGTTTACATTTACTTTCAGGTTTCGGGTCGAATAACGGTAACCAATTTCTATACCCGTGACGTTTTCATTTTCTACCTCCGGGATTCTCAAATAGGTGTTGTCAGATGCTCCTGACGGGTCTGCACCTTGGAAAATATTGTCTAAATAAGGCTGCCTTGAATAGTATCCCGCATTCCCGTAAAAAGTATTTTCTGAATTGACGTTAAAAGCCAAACCTCCCTTGATATTGTAACCGATTTTGGAAACGCTTTCACTTTCTCTCGGATAAGTAATACCATCAACCGTGCGGGGATTGTTCCACCGGTCTTCTCTTTTATAGGATTGATTGGATACTGCACCCTGTGCGAAAACTGAAAACCAGTCGTTGGAGTATTCAACTTGTCCGAAAGCTCCCTGATAATTAATATTTTCGGAATAATCGTACGCAATTCTGTCGCCTTCATCGGCAAAATTGAATAATGCCGCCCAAGGCTTTGCTTCAAAAACTTCAGATACTACATAACCTTCAGGTCGGTTGATATTCCCGGCTGACCATCCGTTTAACCCTAATAAATTTACCAATTGCTGGAAATGGTCACCTTTATAGAAACGCACATCAGCCCCGACATTAAAAGTCAGTCCGAATTGTGTGTCGTAGTTAAAGTTTGTAACCGCCCCATACCAGAAATGGTTATTGACCGAAGCACGGATTGCCCCATTTCTTACGCTGTTATTGGCATTTGGCGCATCGTTGTAATAAGGGCTTCCAGGTTGATAGGTGCCACCGTTATTTCCAATCCCATCCGGATCAAATAAGTTTTGGTCATAAATTGCTTGAAAATCGGCTTCACCCAATTCATTCAACCTTCTGGTCGTATTGCCTGAGCTTCCCAGGTTTCCGGTTCCGCCGCCTCGGCCCATTGAGGCATAAACGACAGTGGACAAAGATGATTTTTCATTCATTGTCCAGTCCCAGTTTAAATTAGCAACCGGTTTATGGTAGTAATTTTTTCTCCATGTCATCGCTTCTCCATTCAAGAAACCATAATTAGAATTACCTTTTGTGCCAAATTCGTTATAATAATCCATTGTTTTTGAATAGTTTTGGTCATGCCACTGTGGCGCACCGAAAATCATAAAGTTGAAATTATGATTATCATTCGGTTTAAACCCGACAGAGAAAAAATAACTTTGCCCTTCACCCGCAGTTCCACGGGCAAATTTCCTGTGTGCAGTCCAATAATCCAATAGAACCGAGAAACCCCATTTACCGTTCAAGCCGGTATCATAAGCCACAGTCCCTTTCATATAACTGTCATTTCCCATTACAAAACGAGCCATCCCACCTTGGCGTTTTTCGGTTGCTTTGGTAACGATGTTTACCGTTCCACCTACCGAAGAAATAGCCAGTTTAGAAGAACCTAAACCTCTCTGAACCTGAACCGCATTGGCTACATCGGTCATAGAGCTCCAGTTAGACCAGTACATATTTCCGTCTTCCATTCCATTGATCGGTTGCCCGTTTAATAAGAATGCGGTGTTCGACTGGTCAAACCCGCGAACAAACATCTGGCTGTCTCCGAACCCACCAGCTTGATTGGCGACATACACGGAAGGAATGTTTTTCATTACTTCAGGGAATTCAACATTCCCTACGCCTTTGTCTTGAATTTCCTGTTTAAGGATGGTAGAAACCGCCACCGGTGTTTTACGGTCTTCTTCTAAGTCAATTACACCCCGCCCGACGATAACCGTTTCGGACAGCAATACGTCTTGTTCCAAAGAATCAATAACGGCCGGCTCCGTTTCCGGATCTACTTGAGCGTGGGCGATTGTTGCAGCTCCTAACAGCATCATCAGGAGCATCGAAAAAATAGAGTTGTGCCTCATAATTTTTAATTTAAATGATAGGGCAAAGGTGCGAACAGTCTCTTTTAAAAATGTTAAGGCAGCATTAATTTTTTGAACAGAATTTTGAACAGCTGAGTGATTTAAATCAGTAAACTGCTTTCAGACTCAAATCCTTATTGGGTGCGGAATGAATAATCGCCCCCGAGGAAATATAGTCCACACCCGTTGCGGCAACTTCGCGAATGGTTTCCAAGGTAATCCCACCTGAGGCTTCAGTCTTACATTTCCCTTTAACCAAAGAAACCGCTTCTTTCATTTCAGTTAAGGTCATATTGTCCAGCATAATGATATCCACCCGATTGGTCGCCAATGCTTCCCGGACTTCTTGCAGGTTCCGGGTTTCGACTTCAATCGGAAGGCTTTTCCCGACGGTTTCCAGGTATTTCACCACGGACTCAACCGCTTGGGTAATTCCGCCTGCATAATCATGGTGGTTGTCTTTGAGCATGACCATGTCGTACAAACCATATCGGTGGTTTTGGGCTCCGCCGATGGCCACCGCCCATTTTTCACACATACGGAAATTAGGTGTCGTTTTCCGGGTATCAAGGATTTTCACCCCGGTACCTT
>JAEZDQ010000189.1 GCA_023433225.1 Bacteroidota bacterium
GTGTGGAACTCACCAATTGGGAGATCATTTCGCCGGAAATCCGGGCGTCACGTCCTATTATTACTTTGAGTTTTTTATCGGATTTATTTTCTTGTGAATTTGCCAACCAGGTTCCATAAGCTGCTGCAAATTTCACCGCGTCAATGGGTGTTAAATTATCGTTGATTTTTCCGCCGATGGTTCCTCGGATTCCTGAGATAGATTTGATTAGGGACATAATAATTGAAGAAATTGATTAAAAATTATGCAAAAATAAACTTATTTACAGAGTAAATGCGGGAATGAAGGATTTAAAACCCCTCTTCTTATGATAAAAATCATTAAATTTGAATGAATATAAAAAATTATCGTTTATGGAAACAATGTCTGTGCTCATTTTCGGAGGCCTTTTGAATTGGATTTCTTGGGCTATTTTTGGAATCATTGCCGGTGCTTTGGCCAAGTGGATTATGCCGGGGAAAGATCCGGGCGGATTTCTGGTGACTATGTTAATCGGAATCGGTGGTGCGCTTTTAGGCGGATGGTTGAGCAGTTTAATTTTTGACTACAATCCATCGGCTGACAATTGGTCGTTTTACGGGCTCATTTCGGCTATCATCGGCGCATTGGTTATTTTATTTATCTGGAAGAAACTGGCCGGAAATGCAAATGACTAAATGCTTAGAAATCAAAAATCCGGATACTTTGGGTAACCGGATTTTTATACTGTTTTAAATTTTTGTTAGGAATGAATCGCTCTTTTTTCGGTTGCATCCAGAGCAGCTTCTTTGATGGCTTCCGCAAAAGTCGGATGCGCATGGCTCATTCGGGAAATATCTTCTGCCGAAGCACGGTATTCCATCGCTACAACGGCTTCTGCTATTAAATCTGCAGCTCTCGCCCCGATGATGTGAATTCCCAGAATTTCGTCGGTGGATTCATCGGCAAGAATTTTCGCAAATCCGTCCAAATCCATACTCGCTCTGGCTCTACCCAACGCGCGGAACGGGAAGCTTCCCACTTTGTATTTCACGCCGGCTTCTTTTAATTGTTCTTCGGTTTTTCCCACTGCTGCAACTTCAGGCCAAGTATAAACAACGCCGGGGATTAAATTGTAATCAATATGCGGTTTTTGTCCGGCTAATTGTTCAGCCACCAAAACGCCTTCTTCTTCGGCTTTGTGCGCCAACATCGCTCCGGCAACCACGTCACCGATGGCATACACATTGGAAACATTGGTTTGTAGGTGTTCATTGGTTTTAATTCTTCCTCTTTCATCGGTTTCGATTCCGGCATTTTCGAGTCCTAAACCTTGGGTATAAGGGCTTCTTCCGACTGAAACCAAAACATAATCGCCTTCCAAAACCAATTCATCTCCTTTTTTATTTTCTGCCTTTACGGTTACTCCCGTTCCGTTGTTTTTAACTTCGGTAACTTTCGTAGAAGTATGGAATTTCATTCCTTGTTTTTTCAGGACTTTGGTTAATTCTTTTGACAAAGCCGCATCCATTCCCGGAATGATTCGGTCCATAAATTCAACAACGGTAACTTCCGAACCTAAACGACGATAAACGGAACCCAGTTCCAAACCGATTACGCCGCCACCGATTACGACTAAATGTTTGGGGATTTCTTTCAATTCCAAGGCTTCGGTAGAAGTGATGATGCGTTCTTTATCGGTTTTCGCAAAAGGCAATTCGGTAGAATAAGAACCGGTCGCTATGATGGTGTATTTGGATTCGATTTCTGCGGTTGAACCGTCTTCTTTGGTCAGGATTAAATGATTGGCATCTTTGAATGAACCGATTCCTTTGAAAACTTCAATTTTATTTTTATTCATCAAATAATCGATTCCTTTTACATTGGCTTCAACCACTTCTCTTTTTCGTTGAATCATTTGGGTGAAATTCACTTTCGGAGATTCGATATCTATTCCATGTGTTTTGAAATTATGAACGGCATTGTGAAAATGCTCTGATGAGTCCAGCAAGGCTTTTGACGGAATACAGCCCACGTTTAAGCAAGTTCCGCCGAGGGTATTTTCTTTTTCTATAATCGCTGTGCGAAAGCCTAATTGCGCGCAGCGGATGGCTGCTACATACCCGCCCGGGCCTGAACCTATTACGGTCACATCAAATGCATTCATATTGTCTGGTTTAATTTGAAAAATAAAAATGTAAAATTAGGAATTCTAAATGAATTAATGGAATGGATTTTGTCATATCCCGCGCAACCATATTGATAATACCACGTCTTGGTATAAAATGTTTAAAAAGATGAAGAGCATATTTAAAAAAATAAAAATGGCCAGTTTTGCATTAACGGGGATTTTGTGCTTAACCGCTTGTTTGAATTCAGATGATCAGAGCCAGCAAATTCTTGAAAACACTTCTTGGGGTGGCTTTATAAATGTATCACCGGACTCCCAATCATTAAAATTTTATTCGGATGGAAACAGTATCAATTCAAATCCAGCGAATTATTCCCAATATTTTGGGTATGTACCCTTGGAAGCCGGAACTCGGGAATTGATTGTCCGTGCAAACAATGAAAATTTGGATACTTTGATGTTGAACATGGAAGAACAAAAACGTTACAGCATTTTTGCGGTTAATCATTTCGAAAATTTAGAATTGGTTGCTTATCCGGATGATGCAACCATGCCTCCGACCGGAAAAGCCTTGATCCGGTTTATCCAATTATCGCCAGACGCACCCGCATTACGTGTCTCCATTGAAGGACAGGAATCCTTGGGTGTTTTCAATTACAAACAATCTTCCGGATTTATGGCTGTGAATGAAACGACTCACAAAGACATTTATTTAATCGATGAGACCACTCAGGATACATTGGTGACCAAAGAAATTGAGTTGACGAACGGAAAAATTTATTCCATCTTCAGTAAAGGCTTTTTAAATACCGAAACCGAAAGCCAGCAATTGGATGTACAAATCATTCCGGTATTCCTTTAGAATTTCCATTACATTTACTTACAAATAAAAATCCGCCGGATTAAAGATTCAGCGGATTTTGTATATGGTATATTTTGAATTTTAATGCTGGATATAATCGACATCCATTTTTTCCGCTTCCTTTTTGTAGAAACCGGAATCCAGTTTTTCGCGGATTGCATCAAAAGCATTGAGGGTAAATTCAATGTCCTCATCCGTGTGAACCGCAGTCGGAATAATCCTGAAGATAATGGTTCCTTTAGGAATCACCGGATAAACCACAACCGAGACAAATACGCCTTGGTTCTCGCGCAAGTCTTTGGCCATAATCGTAGCTTCAATAGGGCTTCCTTCTAAAATAATCGGCGTAACGGGCGTATTGGTCAAACCTAAATTGAAGTTTCTCGCCTTTAATCCTGATTGAATTTTATTTACATTTTCCCAAAGTTTTTCTTTGAGTTCTGGATGGTTTCGCAATAATTCCAAACGCTTCAAACCTCCGATGACCATCGGCATTGGCAAGGATTTCGCGAAAATTTGTGACCGTAAGTTGTATTGTAAATAGCGAATAACTTCTTTATTCCCCGCGAAAAAACCACCGATTCCGGCCATAGATTTCGCAAAAGTGGAAAAGTAAACGTCAATCTGATCCTGGACTCCTTGCTCCTCTCCTGCTCCTGCTCCGGTTTTGCCCAAGGTTCCCAATCCGTGCGCGTCATCTACCAATAACCTGAATTCAAATTCCTTTTTGAGTTCGCAGATTTCTTTGAGTTTACCTTGTTCGGCCATCATTCCGAAAACGCCTTCGGTCACGACTAAAATACCGCCACCTGTTTGTTCGGTTATTTTCGTCGCCCGGGCAAGGTTCTTGCGAAGGCTGTCCATATCATTGTGTTGGTAGGTAAATCTTTTCCCGAAATGGAGACGGACACCGTCCACAATGCAGGCATGGCATTCAATGTCGTAAACAATTACATCATTTTTAGTCACCAAGGCATCGATGGCAGACACCATTCCCTGGTAGCCGAAATTGAGCAAATAAGCGGATTCCTTTCCTACAAATTCCGCCAATTCGTTTTCCAATTGTTGGTGGTATTTAGTCTGCCCTGTCATGGCACGGGCTCCCATGGGATAAGCCATTCCGAATTTTGCGGCAGCATCGGCATCGGCTTTTCTAACTTCGGGATGGTTCGCCAACCCCAAATAATTATTCAAACTCCAAACGACTACGTCTTTTCCTTTGAATTTCATGCGGGGACCTAATTCACCTTCGAGTTCAGGAAAGATGAAATAACCTTCTCCATAATCTGCAAATTGACCCAAGGGGCCGGGGTTCTTTTTTATTCTTTCAAAAATATCCATTTGAATTTTAATTAGATTGGGTTTAAACGTAAAATGCTCCACACAGGCGGGAGCATTTTGTGATTTTATATGATTTTAATATACATTATTTGATGTGCTGAATGGTAGCGTTTGATTCCAATCCATTCAGGCGGCTGTTGGTAAATCCTTGTTCTTCCATCCATTTGTCGCTGAATACTTTGGTTATATACCGGGAACCGTGATCAGGAAATATCAACACAACTTTGTCCCCTTCTTTGAATTCCGCAGCTAATTGTCTGTATGCCTGCACGACGGCACCGCAAGTATATCCGCCCATGATTCCTTCTTTCAGCGCGATTTCCCGGGTGCGGTAAGCACTTTCTTCATCGGTTACTTTTTCAAATTTATCGATGATTTCAAAGTCGGTGGCTTCGGGAACCAAGTTTTTTCCCAAACCTTCGATTCGATAAGGATAAATTTCATCTTTATCGACTTCGCCCGTTTCATGGTATTTTTTCAAAATGGAACCATAAGCATCTACACCGATGATTTTGATGTCCGGGTTTTGTTCTTTTAAATATTTGGCAGAGCCTGATAAAGTTCCTCCTGTACCGCAACACGCGATTAAATGGGTAATTTTACCTTCTGTCTGCGCCCAAATTTCAGGGCCGGTACTCAGGTAATGCGCCTCGATATTTTTGAGGTTGAAATATTGGTTGATGTAGATGGAATTCGGTGTTTCCGCTGCAATCCTTTTAGCGACTTCATAATAAGAACGAGGGTCATCTGCCGCCACATTTGCCGGACAAATAAAAACCTTAGCTCCCAATGCTTTGAGATAGGCTATTTTTTCGTCATTGGTTTTGTCCGAAACGGCTAAGATACATTTATAACCTTTTAAGATACTTACCATTGCAACGCTGAATCCGGTATTTCCTGATGTGGTTTCCACAATGGTAGCGCCTGGTTGCAGTTGTCCAGATTTTTCTGCTTCCTCTATGATGTGTAGTGCGATTCGGTCTTTGGTGGAGTGTCCGGGGTTGTAACCTTCTAACTTAGCGTAAACCTCGCCTGGAATTCCTTGGCCTATTTTGTTTAGTTTCACCAATGGTGTTTCACCTATCAGCTCTAAAACACTGTTATAAGTTCCAGTCATTACATTTAGTTCTTTACTTACAATCGGCAAATTTAATAAATTTTATGAAATTACCCATTTTTCGGTCTATGATTATCAACAGTTTTCTCACAAACAGGGCTTATCCATTCTGAATTTGTCTTTTGTAATCATTAATATTCAGTTAATTGAAAAATATGTGAAATGATCTTTTTTTCCGCATCTGTCAATTGCTTTTGCCTTCTTTCCATCATCTTCTCGATGGCTTCATAGGATTTTTCCAAAGCGAATTTGCCCGAATCTTTACCTCCTCCCCAACTGAAGGAAGGGATGAATTTGGGCGGGAATCCCGCATCGAAAACATTGGCTGAAACACCAACAACCGTTCCCGTGTTGAATTGGGTGTTGATAGCCGACTTCGAATAATCGCCCATTACCAACCCACAAAATTGCAAACCGCTGTCGATGTAATTCCGGGTTTCGTAATCCCATACTCTGATTTCCGAATAATTATTTTTTAAATTGGAAGTATTGGTATCCGCTCCTAAGTTACACCATTCGCCGATGACAGAATTTCCCAAAAAGCCGTCGTGTCCTTTGTTGGAATAACCCATTAAAATTGAATTATTAAGTTCTCCTCCTGCTTTGCAATAGGGGCCAATGGAAGTCCCGGGATAAATTTTCGCTCCCATATTCAGATTGGCACTTTCTCCTAAGGCGAAACTTCCCCGAACCAACGAACCATCCATTATTTCAGCGTTTTTG
Source organism: Bacteroidota bacterium (assembly GCA_023433225.1). Classification (GTDB taxonomy): domain Bacteria; phylum Bacteroidota; class Bacteroidia; order Flavobacteriales; family Weeksellaceae; genus Moheibacter. The sequence goes on from JAEZDQ010000189.1 coordinate 6,133, forward strand.
CCGATATATATTGGCCCGGAACTGGCGTTGAGCAAAGCAAATTCTACGGTCGCACCTTCTTCCAGAAATATATTTTCCGGATTCTTCACCCCATTGGT
>JAEZDQ010000023.1 GCA_023433225.1 Bacteroidota bacterium
TTTCTGGCTTGAAAGGTACACCGGGACAAGTCAATTATTCCGCTGCTAAAGCGGGACTTATCGGTGCCACTAAAGCACTTGCGCAAGAAATTGCCAAACGGAATATTACCGTAAACGCCGTTGCACCGGGATTCATCGAAACCGATATGACCCGTGATTTAGATCAATCCGAATTAAAAAAATTAGTACCTTTAAATCGTTTCGGAAAAGCAGAAGAAGTGGCCGACTTGGTTTGTTTCCTCGCTTCCCGAAAAGCATCGTACATCACCGGCGAAACGATTAACATAAACGGCGGGATTTACGCATAAAAAATGTGAACAATGAGGAGAGTAGTTATCACAGGAATGGGAATTTATTCTTCGTTGGGCAAAAATTTGGACGAAGTCAAGGACGCCTTGTATCAGGGAAAATCCGGAATTGTTTTTTCCCCTGAACGCAAAGAATTCGGTTATAGATCAGCACTCACGGGTTTTGTTGAAAAACCTGACTTGACCAACATACTTTCCCGCCGACAAAGAATCAGCATGGCTGAAGAAAGCGAATATGCTTTTCTCGCAACATCGGAAGCACTTCGGAATGCAAGGATTCCCGAAGATTTTTTCGAAAAAAAAGCGGTCGGTTTACTTTATGGAAACGACAGCGTATCCCAATCCGTTTGGGAATCCATCGAAACGGTAAGAGAAAAAAAGGACACCACTTTGGTTGGTTCGGGAGCGATTTTCAAATCCATGAATTCAACCGTAACCATGAACCTTTCCACGATTTACAAAATAAAAGGAATCAATATGACCATCAGCGCAGCCTGTGCGAGCGGTTCGCATGCAATCGGTCTGGGGTTTTTATTGATTAAACAAGGATTACAGGACACGGTAATTTGCGGCGGCGCACAGGAAACCAACAAATACGGCATGGCGAGTTTCGACGGACTGGGGGTATTTTCTGACCGTGAAAACGAGCCGACAAAAGCTTCCCGCCCGTTTGACAAACAAAGGAACGGTTTGGTTCCCGGCGGAGGCGCAGGAACCATTATTCTGGAAAGTTATTCCTCTGCTTTGAAAAGAGGCGCACCCATTTTGGGGGAAGTTATTGGGTATGGATTTTCTTCAAACGGCGACCACATTTCAACCCCCAATGTGGATGGACCCGTTTGCGCCATGCAAATGGCATTAAAGCAGGCGGAAATGAAACCCGAAGAAATACACTACATCAATGCCCACGCTACTTCTACTCCGATTGGTGACGCCAATGAAGCTCAGGCAATCGACCGGATTTTTGGCAGCAACCCTTATGTAAGTTCGACCAAATCCATGACCGGCCACGAATGTTGGATGGCCGGAACCAGTGAGGTCGTTTATTCAATGCTCATGGCACAGCACGGATTCATCGCGCCCAACATCAACTTGGAAGAAGTAGATGAAGCGGCGAAAAACCTGAATTTAGTTAAAAATACGCTGAACCAAAATTTTGATGTATTTTTGTCGAATTCTTTTGGGTTTGGCGGGACAAATTCCGCGCTAATCATAAAGAAACTAAAACATTAAGTACATAAAACTATGAAGAGGGAAGATATTATTCAAACAATTAATGATTTTTTGGTTGAAGAATTTGAGGTAGAAACAAGCGTCATTCAACCCAATGCCAGTTTGAAGCAATCTTTGAATTTAGACAGTTTGGACTATGTCGATTTGGTGGTCATCATCGAGTCCAATTTTGGTGTAAAGCTGGAAGGTAAAGATTTTAAGGACATTCATACATTCAACGATTTGTATGATTCTGTCGAACAGAAATTTCACGCGTTGGTGTAAATTGAATTGCAAAAATGGCTGAATGGAAAGGCAAATCAAAAGGAACCGTCAACGGTTACAAGGTATTTATCTTTCTCATTAAAAACCTGGGGCTGAATGCTGCCTATTCTTTACTGGTATTCGTATCTCTTTACTATTACGTGTCGAATGCCAAACAAACCAAAATTATTTATAGTTATTTCAGGGAAAAACACCATCAGTCCGTATTTAGAAGCTTAATTAGTACGTACAGAAACAATTTCGTGTTCGGTCAAACCCTAATTGATAAAGTGGCGATTGCTGCGGGATTGGAGCATAAATTTACCTATGAATTTGACGGGATTGATAACATCCGCCAATTGGCCAAAGACGAATCAGCGGGAATTATGATCAGTGCGCATGTCGGTAATTTTGAACTCGCCCAACATTTCATGGGCGAATTTGAAAAAAAAATTCATTTGGTAACGACCGATGAAGAACGAGCCGCAATCAAGTCATTGCTCGACAATGTAATGGCCAAACCAAAAGTGGAATTCATCATCGTCAAAAATGATATGTCGCATATATTTGACATCCACAAAATCATCGAACAAAAGCAAATTATATGTTTTACCGGCGACCGGTTTTTTCCAAACACCAAAACCTTGGAAGAAAAATTATTGGGTGAATCGGCGCAATTTCCGGCCGGTCCGTTTTTGTTGAGTTCGCGGCTGAATACACCGGTTTTATTTGTCTATGTGATGCGCGAACCGAACCGCCACTATCATCTCTATGCTCGCAAAGCCGAATTCAAAAACCGCGATGCAGAATCACTTGTGAAAAGTTATACCCAAAGCATGGAAAAAATGCTCGCAAAATATCCGTTGCAATGGTTCAATTATTATGATTTCTGGAAAAAGGGTTGATGCGAATCGATAATTTCAACTGTTCACATCTGATTCCGCTACATAGCATTCATTTTATAATTAATCTTATCTTTGCCACTCTTTCTTAAGAAGAAACCAATTATTGCCTGTCCGATTGTATTAAGTACTTAAAATGCAGAATGTTTACATCAAAGCGATTTCCAAATTCCTGCCCAATGAGCCGGTTGCCAACGAACGGATTGAAGGGGTTTTGGGCTTGGTAAACGGCAATCCGTCCCGGGCACGGGCCATCGTTTTGAGAAACAACCGGATTTTTCAGCGGTACTATGCTTTGGATGAGCAAGGAAACACCACACACAACAACACCCAACTGACCATAAAAGCAATAGAAAAACTTCTGCAGCTAAGCGGCATTTCATCAGCCGAAATCGATGTTTTGTCTTGCGGAACCTCTACGCCGGACCAGCTATTGCCTTCACACGCCAGCATGGTTCATGGTTCATGGCAAAATAAGCCCTTGGAAATAAATTCCGCAACAGGAATTTGCACCTCCGGGATGAATGCATTGAAATACGGGTTCATGGCTATTGCCTGCGGGAATGCCCAAAACGTAATTTCTACCGGTTCAGAAAGGGTTTCTTCATGGTTACGTGCCGATAAATTCAACAAAGAAGCAGAAAAGCTAATGGAATTGGAACAGAATCCGGTCATTGCTTTTGAAAAAGATTTTTTACGTTGGATGCTGTCGGACGGCGCAGGTGCCATGCTCTTGAGCAACGAACCCAACTTAGGAGGAATTTCATTGAAAATCAATTGGATAAAAGGAATTTCCTATGCCCATGAAATCGAAACCTGCATGTACGCCGGAGCCATAAAAAATGAAAATGGCGAACTCATTTCTTGGAGTGAGATCAATCCGGAAAAATGGCTTTCAGAATCCGTTTTCGCCATCAAACAAGACATCAAATTACTGGACGAACACATCATCGTCAAAGGTGCGGAAAGCATTCGTAAAATTTTGTCGGACAACCACACCCGGCCGGAAGAAATCGATTATTTCCTTCCGCACATTTCTTCTTATTATTTCCATGACCGTTTAAATGAAGGCTTTATTAAAGCAGGAATCAATATTCCTTTGGAGAAATGGTACGTGAACCTCGAAAAATTCGGAAACATTGGTTCCGCCTCTATTTACCTTCAATTGGAAGAATTGTTTTATTCCGGAAAATTAAAAAAAGGTGAAAAAATCCTTTTATCCGTTCCGGAAAGCGGCAGATTTTCTTATGTTTACGGCTTATTAGAAGTTGTATGACCCATGCCCTTGTTGCATCACCCGAAGAAATCCTGAATCTCATCCCGCAACGGCCTCCTTTCGTTTTGGTCGATAAGATTTATGAACATTCGGAAAAAGAAATTTTATCGGGATTTACGGTTCCGGCCGGGCACATTTTGGTCAATGGAAATGAACTTTCAGAAGCAGGAATTATTGAGCATTTTGCGCAATCCGTCGCTTTGCATCAAGGATTTAATTTTCACCTGAAAAACGAACCCGCTCCTGTCGGATATATTGGCTCCATCAAAAACATTGAAATCTACGCACTCCCGCAAGTGGGCGAAGAAATCAGAAGCCGAATCACCGTTTTACAACAAATCATGGGTGTGACCATGGTTTCAGGTGAAGTTTTTTTAGATGAAACAATGATTGCCCAAGGTGAAATGCGGACGATTATCGCCAAATAATCAGCCTGAATTATTTAAAATAATTCTAAACCCTTTGCAAGTTTTCAATAATTCTTTCATTTTGAATTATTCCATTCAAAAAAATTAATTAATTGGTTATTTTTGTGGAAATCCAGCGCACCAAATGGCCAAAAACATCTTAGTTACTTATTATTCTCAAACGGGGCAATTGGAGGAAATCGTCCGGAATTTGACGAAACCTTTTCGGGAAAAACAAGAGGACTTCACTATTACTTATTATGAAATAAAACCAAAGAAGGACTTCCCATTTCCCTGGCCAAAAGAGGTGTTTTTTGATACTTTTCCAGAATCTTATCTTCAGATTCCCGTAGAAATTGAAAAGCCTTCTGATGAGATTTTGAATAAGGACTATGATTTGATTATTTTCGGATACCAAGTTTGGTTTTTAACACCTTCTATTCCAATCATTTCTTTTTTGAAAAGTGAATTCGCGCCCAAATTATTGTCGGGAAAACCGCTCATTACCGTTTCGGGAACCCGCAATATGTGGATGCTTTCTCAGGAAAAACTGAAGGTTTATTTCAAGGAATTGAACATAAAATTGGTCGGAAACATCGCATTGGTTGACAGGCACGATAATTACACCAGCGTCATAACCATTTTAAACTGGTTGCAAACTGGAAGTAAAGTTTCGCCCAAACCTTGGCCCAAAGCCGGCGTTTCGGATGAGGAAATCGAAAAGGCCGATCAATTCGGAAAGATTATTTTACCCTACGCCAAAACAGGAGATTATGAAGGAATGCAAAAGGAACTGATCAAAAGCGGCGCAGTCGAAATCCGTCCCTTTTTGGTTAAAGTAGAAAAAGTCGGCAACCGATTGTTTACGGTTTTCTCTCGGATTATAAGTAAAAACCCCGAGAAACGGAAGTTCTGGGTAGGCGTTTACAAATTTTATTTGATGGTTGCGATTTGGGTAATTTCGCCAATTGTTTTAATATTGTTTAACCTTACTACCCCCATTTTTTGGTGGAAAAGGAAAAAACAAATCGAATATTATCAAGGAGTTTAGAAATTAGTTTTTTTATGATGAATGAAGTTTATATAACCAAATCCTCTACTTATCTGCCAAATAATCCGGTTCAGAATGAGGAAATGGAAGAATATCTGGGGCTGGTAAACGGCAAACCTTCTAAAGCAAAAGCTTTGATATTACGCAATAACGGCATCAAAACCCGCTATTATGCATTAGATAAAAATGGAAATCCTACGCATACCAATGCAGAAATTACTGCCAATGCCGTAGAAGGCCTTTTCGATGATCAGTTTTCCAAGGAAGATATGCAGTTGCTTTCCTGCGGGACTACTTCTGCGGATCAAATCCAACCTTCGCATGCGTCCATGGTGCACGGTGTATTGAAAACCGACAAATCCATTGAAATCAACACCTCAATGGGTTTATGCAATTCGGGGATGAATGCGTTGAATTATGCATTTCTCTCGGTGAAAGCCGGTTCGGTAGACAATGCCATCGCCGTTGGTTCTGAAAGATTTTCCGCTTGGATGACCGCCGACAAATTCAACCATGAAGTGGAAAACTTGAAATTACTCGAAGAAAAACCGATTGTGGCTTTCAAACGGGAGTTTTTACGTTGGATGCTTTCTGATGGTGCGGGTGCATTTTTATTGGAAAATAAACCAAGAGAAAACAGCCTGAATTTACGGATTGAATTCATTGATTTTTATTCTTATGCCCATGAATTAGAGGCATGTATGTATTCGGGTTGCGAAAAACAGGAAGACGGAACTTTGAAATCCTGGGCGGAATATTCGGCTGACGAATGGCTGAATCAATCCATTTTTGCACTGAAACAAGACACAAGGTTACTGGATGAATTTATTCTGAAAAAAGG
>JAEZDQ010000074.1 GCA_023433225.1 Bacteroidota bacterium
GATTTGCTATACAGGGTCGAATTAATGGAAGTCATCGGAAACGTTGGCCAAGAAGTCCTTTCTGTTGCATTCGAATCCCGAAAAGTTCAATCCGGAACTTTGTTTGTCGCCCAGCCCGGAACCCAGGTAGATGGCCATGAATTCATTTCAAAGGCAATTGAAAGCGGTGCAACCGCGATTGTCTGCGAAAGAAAACCGGTAGAAATCATTCCGGAGGTAACTTATATAATGGTCGCCAATTCATCCGTAGCCTTGGGCATCATTGCATCCAATTGGTATGGAAACCCTACTGATAAATTAAAATTAATCGGAATCACCGGAACAAACGGTAAAACCACCACAGCGACTTTAACCTATCATTTATTGGAATCAATGGGGTTTGCCTCCGTTTTGATTTCAACGATACGAATTCTGGTGCACGGGAAAGAATTTCCTTCTTTGCATACCACGCCCGATGTTTTGACATTGAACAAAATTTTTGACGAAGCAGTCCAATCCGGCTGCGAATATGCCGTGATGGAGGTAAGTTCTCACGGAATTCAGCAGAATAGGATTGCCGGTTTGGATTTCAAAATGGGTGTTTTCAGCAATATTTCACATGATCATCTGGACTACCATAAAACCTTTGCAGAATACATCAAAGCCAAAAAGAAATTTTTTGACGGATTGCCGAAACAGGCAATGGCGTTAACCAATTTAGATGATAAAAACGGCGTGGTCATGTTGCAAAACACAGCGGCGAAAAGGTTTTCCTACGCGCTGAAAACCGATGCCGATTTCAAAGCGAAAATCCTTGAAAATCAATTTGAAGGAATGTTCCTTTTGATGGATGGAATAGAGTTCTGGACACCTTTAATCGGTCGGTTCAATGCTTATAATTTATTGGCCGTTTACAGTATTGGCCGCTTATTGGGAATGGAAAAGCAAGAAATCCTGACGCATTTGAGCAAATTGAAAAATGTGGACGGAAGGTTCCAAACTTTTCAATCCACCGGTGGGGTTTTGGCGATTGTCGATTATGCCCATACGCCGGATGCATTGGAAAATGTTTTGAATACGATTGAAAATATCCGGACACGAAATGAAAAACTCATTACCATAATAGGTTGTGGCGGCGATCGCGATAAAACCAAACGCCCTGAAATGGCAAAAATTTCCGTAAAAATGTCCGACTTAGCGATTTTTACTTCAGACAATCCGCGAAGCGAAGACCCGGAAGAAATTTTAAAAGACATGGAAGCGGGTGTAGAACCGCCGTTTTACAACAAAACATTGAAAATTACCGACCGTAAAGAAGCGATTAAGACTGCCTACAAATTAGCTGAAAAAGGCGATATCATTTTGATTGCGGGCAAAGGCCATGAAACGTATCAGGAAATTAAAGGTGTCAGGCATCATTTTGACGATTTGGAAACAGCACAGGAATTAAGTAAACAACTCAATAAGTAAAATATGCTTTACTATTTATTCGATTTTTTGGACAAACAATTTAACATTCCGGGTTCGGGTTTGTTTCAATATACTTCTTTCCGTGCGGGAATGGCCGTACTCACGGCATTGTTGATTGCCCTGTTTTTCGGAAAAAAAATCATCAATTACCTACGCAAGGAGCAATTAGGCGAAACCGTACGTGACTTAGGCCTGGAGGGACAGCAGGAAAAAACGGGAACCCCGACCATGGGCGGGATTATCATCATTCTGGCGACCATTATACCGGTCATTTTGTTTGCCAAATTAGACAATATTTACATCATCATATTACTCGTTTCCACCCTATGGTTGGGAGCGATTGGGTTTATTGACGATTACATCAAAGTCTTTAAAAAAGACAAAGAAGGCCTGAAAGGGAAATTCAAGGTTTTGGGTCAGGTCGGATTGGGTTTGTTTGTAGGCACCATGATTTACTTCAGCCCCGATGTGACCATCAAACAGCATGTGCCGATGGAGGAGGGGCGGGCAGTGGGTGCGCAGATTGTGAAATTTGGCCAAGATGAGAAGAGCCTTGATACCACTGTTCCGTTTTTGAAAAACAACGAATTCAATTATGGCGATTTGCTTTTTTGGATGGATGATTCAGGGAAATTAAAATATGAATGGATTGTGTTTCTGATAGCGGTAATCTTTATCATTACCGCCGTTTCCAACGGTGCCAACCTCACCGACGGCATTGACGGCCTTGCGGCGGGGTCTTCCGTTATTATCGTAGCGGCATTGGCCTTGTTTGCTTTTGTTTCGGGGAACATCATATTCGCCGATTACCTGAACATTGTTTTTATTCCCCGTACAGAAGAAGTCGTTATATTTTGTACTGCTTTTGTTGGCGGGCTCATCGGCTTTTTATGGTATAATACGTATCCGGCTCAGGTTTTTATGGGTGATACCGGTAGCCTAACCATTGGCGGTTTGATTGCGGTCATTGCTATCATCGTCCGGAAGGAACTGATGCTGCCCGTGCTTTGCGGGATTTTCTTTGCGGAAAGTATTTCTGTGATGTTACAGGTTTCCTATTTCAAATTCACCAAAAGAAAATACGGCGAAGGGCGAAGAATTTTTCTGATGTCACCACTACACCACCATTACCAAAAAGAAGGCTACCACGAGAGTAAAATCGTAAACCGCATGTTGATCATTGGTTTTATTCTGGCTGTCGTTTGTTTAATCACCTTGAAAGTCAGATAATATGAAAGAACGTTTGGTCATATTGGGCGGAGGAGAAAGCGGAGTGGGAGCAGCTTTGTTAGGAAAAAGCAAAGGCTTCGAGGTGTTTTTGTCTGATAAGGGAAAATTGAAATCCGAATACCGGCGGAAACTGGTTGAAAATTCGATTGACTTTGAAGAAGACATTCATTCAGAAGAAAAAATATTAAATG
>JAEZDQ010000076.1 GCA_023433225.1 Bacteroidota bacterium
GCGGATTCTTAGCTAAACCCAATTTCGGATTCAGTTTGCCGGTGGTGGATTTATATGCCTATTTCAAAAATATCAGTTATTCATGGGACGAACCTAACCCCGGATCCAACCCGGATTGGGATGACAGTTGGAACTTAGGATCCGTCGGTGTAGGTGCTGCGTTTAAATTTTAGACTAAAATAATAACACTATTAAAATCCGGATACAGTCCGGATTTTTTTATTTAAATCCTTATAAACACCGCCGTCACTTTAATATCAAATTGGAACAAGTATAAACTAATATAAATCACTCCTAATCATGATGATTTTATTTTTTTTATTAGATTTTTAACATAATTTTGTGACTACTAAAAATTATAAAAATGAAAAAATTAATTTTATCAGCTGCGCTTGCAGCGTTCGGCTTAGTAGCCGGGAATGCACAAGATTCTGGTTTTGAAGCTGGTGCGTATGTAGGAATTCCGGTTGCTGATGTTGGTGACGGAACAAGTTTCAACATCGGGGTTACGGCAGCATATTATTTCAATGTTGCGGAAGGGTTCAAAGTGGGCGGACTTTTGGGTTATGACCATTTCATAGGTAAGGAATACGATATGGGGAATGTGACCGTGGATGGTGAAGATGCCGGATTTATTCCAATTGCAGCTTCAGCCAAATACAATTTCACAGAAAGTTTCTTTGCCGGAGCAGACCTAGGGTACGCTATCGGGATCACGGACGGAGCCGGAGACGGTGGCTTCCTTTACAGACCGAGAGTGGGATACAGCACTTCCATGGTTGATATCTATGCGTTCTACAAAGGTATTTCCTACAAATATGAGGTAGTCGGATTTGGAACGACGGTTAGTACGACTGCCACTGCAGGGTCTGTTGGTGTGGGTGCTTCCTTTAAATTTTAAGTGAATTTCAAACATCTTAAAACAAAAGCTGTCATTTGGCAGCTTTTTGTCATTTTAACCTTTATGGCACCGAATTTGTAAAACACCCACCAAACAATAAAAAAACAGTTATGAAAAAAATGTTTTTAGTAGCCGCAGTAGCGGTCTTTGGAATGAGCCAATCAGATGCTCAGGTGAATTTCGGGATAAAAGCAGGCCCGCAACTGACTAACTTAGTCGGCAATGATGATGTAGATGCCAGTTCAAAATTCGGATTCCATGCCGGAGCTTATGCGAACATCCGCATTTCTGAACAATTTGCATTCCAGCCGGAACTTCTTTATTCCATGCAAGGAGCAGAGGCTGAGAGAACAGAGACTGAAACCATTCTAGGTCAAACAATCACGACACACATGGAAGAAAAAGTAAATTTGAGCTACATCAATATTCCATTGATGATGAAATGGTATGCTTACGATGGTTTGAATTTTGAATTTGGCCCTCAGGTAGGATTCAATATGTCAGCTAAGTCTAAAGCAACCGCTACCACGACTGGAGGTGGACAATCCGTTACCCAAGAAGTTGAGCAAGACATTGACGACATCGAAACCGTAGATTTCGGATTGAACATCGGTGCCGGTTATGAATTGCCAATGGGCTTGAACTTCGGTATCCGTTACGGTTTGGGATTGACTGAAATCGTAAAAGATTATGACATGAAGAATTCAGTAATTTCTTTGGGAATCGGATATTCTTTCTAAAAAAATAAAGAACACATTCTAATCAATGCCCGGAATTCCATTTCGGGCATTTTATTTTCTTGCCAGTTCCGAAATTACCTCTAATTTTGTTACCTAATCTCTAAACCGTTGTACAAACTTCTATTTTTGTTTTGTTTCTTCCCTGCCCTTTCCTGGAGCCAATCGATTGTAGGCGGGTATGTGATAGACAAAAATAACCGGCCTTTGGACAGCGTGATGGTTTTCTTTCAGCATTCCCACGAACTCAATACTTTAACCAATGCCAACGGCTATTTTGAAATGGATTATTCCGGCCATGAAATTACCGGGTTCAAACTGACCTTTTACAAAGACGGTTACAAAGAAAAAATCATCCCTTATAAAAAACTCGGCAGCCAGATGGTTGTGACCTTGGAACCGCAAAAGAAATCGGAAACCATTTATGAGAATGATTCCATTATATTGGATGAAGGGATTATTTACAGCAGTTTTACCGTTGATAACTTGCAAAAAATCAATTCCATACTCAACAAAGTAGTGGAAAGGTATCCCTACAATTATGCCATGGTTCCGACCATTTACCGTTTGGATGGCTACCATGCCTTGAGTGAAAGAGTCAACGAAGAAAGGGAAGATACTTTATTGTACATCAAAACCCCGCTCCATTTGGAATTGCCGGCTTACAACAGCGATAAAATCCACCAATTGTCCAACATTGCTGTCCAGCCCCATTCTACTCTGTTTGTCAAAAACCAATATTACAACGTCCCTAAAAATTCTCCCTTTTTCCTCAATGAACAGATTTCCTGGGTCAGTTTCATCCACAAAAACGTGTTGAAAAAAAGGAAAATGTACGATTATAAAATCCTCTATGAAGATGGCGATAAAATTGAAATTGGCTTTCAGGTAAAAAAAATCCAAAAGGACAGTTGGTCAGGAATATTGACCATTGACAAAGCGGATTTCGCCGTAACAAAACTGGAAACCAACCTCGAATTTAACCGAAGGAACAGTTACACCATCGTTTCGAAAAACCAAACCAAAAATTCTACATCCCTCATTTATTTTGAAGGTGCAAAAATCACCATCGATTTTGAAAAAGGTGAATTCGGCTCCTACCACATCCGGCATTTGGATTCCGCTTACCGCATTGTCCATGTGGGCGTTGATCCGTTTCATACCCCTCAGTTTCTGGTTCAAACCAAAATGGAATTCACCCCTGATCAATTCCCGGACGAGTGCAGAGTGTTGCCGTTGAATGAATTCTTATTCCTGGCTTTTCATAAGAATTACCGCTACGAAGAATAAATTCACGATGCAATAAAACCGCCTTTTTAACCGTTATCAATTGAAAAGTGTGGGCGTGAGAGTTTGGGGTAGTCAAAAGCAATTTGCGGTATGGATATCTATGGTGTCCGGTTTGAATTTTGCCCAAGCACCTGTTATTTTCAGCAACGACCGTTACAGTGGAATCAGTACCGCGCCGTTTTCACCCACCCAACCCTTCCTGAACCCTCATTCTTGGGATGTACATCTCTTTTCAGAGAATATATTTTTTGACAGCGATTACATCTACATTTCAGAATCCAGCGTACTCGGACTCATCAGCAACGACATCGAAAGTGCCGATATCAGCAACGGGATTACCGGCGAAAATACCGCCCATGTTTCGGATTATTACAACAAAGACATCACGGGTTACCATTTGAATTCTGACCTTATGGGCCCATCCTTTTCATTGAATTTAAACCTTTTTGAAAAAGATTTTGCCCTCGGTGTTTTTACCCGTTTGCGCACCCAAAGCGAAACCATCGAAGTCGATAATTACCTGCAATTTACCAATCAGGAAATCGATGAACCCATCCTGTACGATTTGGGACGCTTTCAAACCCATTTCATGAATTGGAACGAAATCGGGTTGAACATAGCCACTGATATTTTTCCCTATTCCCAATACCAATGGATAGCCGGTGCCAACCTCAAATATGAAATCGGACTGGATGCGGCTTATGTAAAAAACCTTGAACATGCGGTCATGCGCAGGACTTCCGAACCCGACTTCCAAGACCCGGAAACCGATGTGAAAACCCTTTACATCTCGGATTTCGATGTGGAAATGGGTTATGCCACCAATTATAATTTTGAAGCTGACCGATATGAATACAACGTTCGGGGCAAAGGTTTCGGAGCGGATTTCGGAATCACATTGCTCAATCCCGATGAAAGGGACGAAACTTATGACTTCAAAATCAGCCTCAATGCATTGGATATCGGTTACGTCCGTTTCACCGGAGACGTCCACCGTTTTCAGGGAAATGATATGCGGTATGTGAACAACCAAGTTTTGGATGAAACCGATTTTGAATCGCCCCAGCAATACGCCCAACTCATCAGCAATGAAATTTACGGCACCCCAAATGAATCACTCAAATCCCATTCATTTACCATCGGGCTGCCTACCCATATTCATTTGAACCTGAGTAAAAACATCGGTGAAAACCAATTCCTGAACTTTGATTGGGTCCAGCGAGCCCCTATATTTGAAAACAGTTTGAAACGCGCCAATACCCTGACTGCTTCTTATTTGTTCAACAAAGACGGCATCGCCTATGGCGGGTCAATGACCGCTTTGGAATATGAAAACATCCGCCTCGGCGGATTCTTGCGCTGGGGTCCTTTGATTATTGGCAGCGAAAACATCCTGCCCGTTTTTGTCCGGCAAAAAAAACTACATGGATTGGATTTTTACATCGGGCTGAAAATCTATCCTTTCTGGGACAATGACATGAAACGCCGCAACCGTGAAGATTGCAGGTGCTGATCAGTGGATATGCTTCTCGGCATGGTAGGAAGAACGCACCAACGGGCCGCTTTCTACATGGCGGAATCCCAAATCTTTGGCAAATAATTCGTATGCTTTGAACTGTTCCGGCGTAATAAACGAACGAACGGGCAAATGCTTTTTGGTCGGCTGCAAATACTGCCCAATCGTGATGATGTCCACATTGGCATTTCTAACGTCCTGAATGGTTTCAAATACCTCGTCCTCGGTTTCACCCAACCCCAGCATGACACCCGTTTTGGTTCTCGGCTGACCTTGCTCTTTCAGGTAACGTAAAACTTCCAGACTGCGTTCGTATTTCGCCTGAATTCTCACTTCGCGCGTCAGTCGTTTCACCGTTTCCATATTGTGGGAAATCACTTCGGGAGTGGCTTCCAGAATGCGGTCGATTATTTTTTTGTTTCCCTGAAAGTCCGGAATCAAAGTTTCCATGGTAGTCCCCGGGCTGATTCGCCGGACGGCACCAATGGTTTCAGCCCAAATGATGGAACCCATGTCTTTCAAATCATCGCGATCCACAGAAGTCAGAACCGCGTGTTTGATTTGCATCAATTTGATGGAACGCGCCACTTTTTCGGGTTCTTCCCAGTCCACTTGTTCGGGACGACCGGTTTTCACACCGCAAAATCCGCAGGAACGTGTACAAATGTTTCCTAAAATCATAAAAGTCGCGGTTCCTTCACCCCAGCATTCGCCCATATTCGGACAGCTTCCACTCTGGCAAATCGTGTTGAGTTTGTATTTATCCACCAAACTGCGCAACTCGCGGTGCTTTTGTCCGGTCGGTAATTTCACCCTTAACCATTGTGGCTTCTGAACTCTTCCGTCTTCTTTGATGATTACTTCCATAGAATGGTCAAATTTACGAATTATATTTCGTTTGGTGAAGTTCGAAATTCGAAGTTCGTAAAGAATGGACTCCCCTCCTTTGGAGGGTTAGGGGAGGCTCTTCTGCCACTCCCAAGCCGTACGCATCGATTCTTCCAGCAAAGTTTCAGGTTTCCATCCGAGTTCATTTTCAGCTAAACCATTGTCCGCGAAAGCTTCGATGATGTCCCCTGCTCTTCTGTCGACCAGTTTATAATTCAATTTCAGATTATTGACCGTTTCAAAAGCTCTTACCACTTCTAAAACCGTTGAACCAATGCCCGTTCCCAAATTGAAAACTTCCAAGTTGGATTTATTTTTCTTTTGAATTAAGCGGATTAAGGCTTTTACATGGGCATCCGCAAGGTCGCAAACATAGATATAATCCCGAATGGCTGTTCCGTCACGGGTCGGATAATCACTTCCAAACACCGACAAAAACTCCCGAATTCCGGCGGCGGTCTGCGTAACAAAGGGCACTAAATTATTGGGAACGCCTTTAGGCAATTCGCCAATCAAAGCCGTTGGATGCGCACCCACCGGATTGAAATAACGTAAGGAAATCACATTTTTCTCAAAAGCCGATACGAAATCTTCTAAGATTTCCTCGCCCATTTGCTTGGTTTTGGCATAAGGCGATTCTGCTTTTTTGATGGGAGCCGATTCGTCGATCGGCATTTTATCGGCCTGACCGTAAACCGTACAGGAAGAACTGAAAATGAAATGATCCATCTCGTTGTCTTTCATTGCTTCCAATACATTCAGCAATCCCAAAAGGTTGTTTTTATGGTACATCAAAGGTTTCTGAACGCTTTCGCCTACGGCTTTGTGCGCTGCGAAATGAATGACACCATCGACTTTGTTGTTTTGAAAAAATTCATTGACCAAAATGCTGTCTTTCAAATCAATCTGATGAAATTCCGGCAGAATGCCCGTGATTTGGGCAATTCTATCCAATACAAATAATTCGGAATTCGATAAATCATCGATGATGACAACATCGTATCCGGCTTCCTGCAGAGCAACCGCCGTATGTGAGCCAATGTATCCTAATCCTCCGGTGACTAAAATTTTTTGTTTAACGTTCAATGTTTAAAGTTTATGGTTCAGATAGGCATCTGAAAATTAATTCGTAAAAAACTCAAATACAGACTCTTTGATAAATTCCAATTGTTCTTTATCCAACTCCGTATGCATGGGCAAAGAAATCACTTCTTCAATCAGTTGATTGGTATTTGGGAAATCGGCATCCTTGTAATTCCCGGTATCGTAAGCTTTTTGTTTACGCAATGGAACCGGATAATAAATCATCGCCGGAATGCCTTTGGATTCCAAAAATTCTTTCAACGCATTTCTTTTTCCATTGAGAATTCGCAAAGTATACTGATGGTAAACATGTGTAGAATCATCCGATTTGATCGGCGTCAAAACTTCGGGTAATTCATAAAAAGCTTCGTTG
The DNA here is from genome assembly GCA_023433225.1 of Bacteroidota bacterium. GTDB lineage: Bacteria > Bacteroidota > Bacteroidia > Flavobacteriales > Weeksellaceae > Moheibacter. The sequence goes on from JAEZDQ010000076.1 coordinate 6,789, forward strand.
TAAAAATCGGCTGCTTTTCTGCGCGCTTTGTTGTAATCGTCCAAATGATGCAATTTCACTCTCAAAATCGCCGCCTGAATGCTGTCCAATCTTGAATTCACCCCAATCTCGTCGTGGTAATATCTTTGGTACATTCCATGGTTACAAATTCCGCGCATTTTGTGTGCCAAAGCATCGTCATTGGTAAAAATTGCTCCACCATCACCGTAACAGCCCAAATTTTTGGATGGGAAAAAGGAAGTCGTTCCAATCGTTCCGATGGTTCCCGCCTTTTCTCCTTTGAAGTCAGCACCAATCCCCTGTGCGGTGTCTTCGACTACAAATAAATTATGCTCTTTGGCGATTTGATTGATTTCGTCCATATTGGCACATTGTCCAAACAAATGAATGGGAATGATCGCTTTGGTTTTGGGTGTAATGGCTGCGCGAATTTTCTCCGGATCAATTAAAAAAGTATCATAATCCACATCGACCAAAACCGATTTCAATCCCAAAAGATGAATGACTTCCACAGTCGCCGCAAATGTAAAATCGGCAGTGATGACTTCATCGCCCGGCTTCAAATCAAGTGCCATCAAAGCGATTTGCAAAGCGTCGGTCCCGTTTCCGCAAGGAATGACGTGTTTAACGTTTAAATAAGATTCAAATTCTGACTGGAAATTTTTCACTTCAGGGCCGTTGATAAATGCCGTAGAGTCAATCACTCCCTGAATGGCTTCGTCTATATCTTTTTTGATTTTTTGGTACTGTGCACCCAAATCAACCATTTGTAATTTGCGCATGCTGTAAAATTTTGTTAGCAAATGTACAAAACGGAATTTGTATCTTCGTAACCCATATGAATATCCTATATAATTTATTTATTTCCCTGTATGGCATTGGCGTTTTAGCTGCTTCTTCATTTAATCCCAAAGCTAAATTATGGATTGCAGGAAGAAAGGATTGGAAAAAAGCAATGAAACAAAAAATCTCTCCAACAGACAAAGTGATTTGGATTCATTGCTCTTCTTTGGGCGAATTTGAACAAGGTCGTCCCGTGATGGAAAAAATCAAAAAAGAATTCCCCAAACATAAACTCGCCCTAAGTTTCTTTTCGCCTTCCGGATACGAAATCAGAAAGGATTATCAGGGCGCCGATTATATTTTTTATTTACCGCTCGACACGCCGAAAAACGCCAAACAATTAATTAAAATCCTTCATCCTGAAGTTTTGATTTTGGTGAAATATGAATATTGGTACAATCTTTTAAAACGTTTACAGAAAAAGGATATTCCGGTCATCGTGATTTCGGCGGTCATCAAAGAGGACAATTTATTTTTCCGTCCGTTTGGAAGTTGGTTTCGAAAAAGAATTGCCGGGATTGAACATTTCTTCGTGCAAGACAACGATTCAAAAAACTTATTGGAATCCATCGGGATTGAGAAAGTTACCGTTTCGGGCGATACGCGTTTTGACCGTGTGAAAGAAATCCGTGAAGCCAATGCCCGAGTGGAATTCATCGAAAAATTCAAAGGGAATTCAAAACTCATTGTTGCCGGAAGTACCTGGCCCGATGACGAAGAAATTCTGGTAAAATTCATCAATAAAAAATTGCCTGATGACTGGAAACTGATTTTTGCGCCGCATAATATCAAGGAAAAAGACATCCTTTCTTTGTCCCAAGTAATCCAAAAACCGACTGCGATTTATACAAAATCCGATCAAAATCAAATCGAGAATTCTCAGATTTTAATCTTGGATACCATCGGGATGCTGACCAAAATTTACGCATATTCCGATGTTTCTTATGTCGGTGGCGGATTTACCAAAACCGGTGTTCATAACACTTTGGAGCCGGCTGTTTTTGGCGTTCCGATTATTTTCGGACCGAATTATGAAAATTACTTCGAAGCGGTGGATTTAATCCAAAACCAAGGTGCGCAACGATTCAAAGATCAATATGATTTTGATGAAAAAATGCTGGTACTCATCGAAAGTGCTGCCGAAAGAAAATCCAGAGGCCGAGCCGCAGCTGATTATATCCTTCAAAAACCAAATTCAACAATTACCATTTTCAACTTTTTAAAGGTGATTTTATCAAAAAATGATTAAAATCTGCAAGTTTCATTACCATAAATAGATTTTTTTTCTATATTATTGCGAATCAGAAAAAAACAATTGGATGAAGCAATTTTTGAATAATTACATTACTTTCAAAAATCTAAGAGGAGATATATTTGGCGGTTTGACCGCGGGGATTGTAGCACTTCCATTGGCAATGGCTTTCGGTGAGCAGTCCGGATTAGGTGCCGCAGCCGGTTTATACGGCGCAATTGCAATTGGTTTCTTTGCCGCTCTGCTTTGTTCTACACAAACGCAAATCAGCGGGCCTACCGCGCCGATGACCGCCGTCAGCATGATTGTGATTTCACAGATTATCCAGTTCAACGACGGGAACCTCCAATCGGCATTGCCATCTATTTTAATGGTGTTTTTCTTGGCAGGTATCGTACAGATTTTACTGGGAATCATCGGCATCGGAAAATACATCAAATTCATTCCCTACCCCGTTATTTCCGGCTTCATGACCGGCATCGGAATCATCCTCATCATCGGCCAAATATTTCCCTTATTGGGATATGTGGCTGAAAATGACATGGCGTTGGTAGAAGAAAATCGTTATTTAGCGGAAGCGAAGATACTTGGGCAGATATTTGAAGACGGGAACGATGGCAACGCCATTACCATCAAAGACCTCAGCGATGTGGAAACCAAAGTGCAGATTGCCAAACGCGTAAGCGAAGAAGAAATCATTGCGGAATCTCAGAATATCAGTAAAAACCAAGTCAAGTCACCTATGGGAATCATTAAAAATATCCACCGTGGGATTCAGAATTTCAATTGGCTTGAATTTGTTTTTGTGGTTTCAACCATCATGGTGATTTATGGTTTTCAAAGGATTATAAAAATCATCCCCAGTAAACTTCGCTTCGTAAGCGGTCTCAAGAAAATCGCTTCCTCCATCCCCAGCACACTCATCGCACTGGTTTTGGTTTCCGGAGTCGCTATTGCACTAAACGTTGATTTATATACCATTGATGAAATCCCCCAAGGGTTTCCATCTATGCATTTTGATATTTTCACCCAATTCCAATTCAGTGACATCAGCCCTTTTGTCATGGCCATCATCTCTTTAGCTCTCTTGGGTTCGATTGACTCCTTGTTGACCTCGGTCATCGTGGACAATATGACCAAGACACGCCACAACAGCAGCCAGGAATTGATTTCGCAAGGAGTCGGCAACAGCATGTCGGCATTTTTCGGTGGAATTCCCGGTGCCAGTGCGACAATCCGAACCTTGGTCAATATGAATTCAGGTGGAAAAACCCGAATCTCGGGAATCATCGCCTCTTTGTTGTTGCTTTCGGTCCTTCTGGCGTTCGCACCCGTCGCATCACTCATCCCGTCAGCGGTTCTGGCAGGTGTAATGGTAACGGTCGGAATCGGGATTATGGATTACAAAGGCCTGAAAGCCATTCGTAAAATGCCTGTCGGAGATGTTTTGGTCATGTTCGTCGTCATGTTACTGACCATATTCCTTGACCTTGTGATTGCGGTCGCGGTCGGTTTGGTTATTT